>JACUUL010000095.1 GCA_014859345.1 Thermoleophilia bacterium | reverse complement strand
TCGGCGAGCTTCCGGTCCTTCTCGCTGACGCCATGCTGGAGGCGGGCCGTCCGGCAGGTTCGTTCGCCGACAATCCCCAACCCAGCGCCGATCTGCCGTCCCGGCGGGTAAGCCGCCACCACGCCTGGGTCCAGGTGATGACCGGCTGCACAAATTTCTGCAGCTACTGCATCGTGCCCCACGTGAGAGGCCCCGAGCGCAGCCGGCCGCCCGGAGAGGTGGCGGAAGAGGTTCGCCGCCTGGTGGACGATGGGGTGGTGGAGATAACGCTTCTAGGTCAAAATGTCAACGCGTACGGGCAGGACCAGTCATTTGAAACAGGTTTTGACGGCTTGCTGGAAGTGCTGAACGGGGTCGAGGGGATAGAACGCATCAGATTCACCACATCCCATCCCAAGGATCTGGACGAGAGCCTGATCACCGCGATCCGCGACCTGCCTGCTGTTTGCGAGCATCTGCATCTGCCGGCGCAATCAGGTTCGACAAAGATTCTTGGCAGGATGAACCGCTCATATACCCGGGAGCATTATCTGGGCCTGGTCGACAGGCTCTGCGGCGCCATCCCCGGCCTGGCGTTGACAACCGACCTGATCGTGGGATTCCCGGGAGAGCAGGAGGAGGATTTCAATCGCACCCTTACCCTGGTGGAACGCTGCCGGTTTGACGGGGCCTTCACCTTCAGGCACTCCCCGCGTCCGGGGACCGCGGCCGCCGGGATGCCGGGGGTAGTTCCGGAGGTCACCATCAAGCGCCGCATGCGCGAGCTGGTGCAGGCCGTGCAGGAGACGGCCGCGGAAAAGAACGACGCCCTGGCCGGCACCTGTCAGGAGGTTATGGTCGAAGGCGATAGCCGCCAGGGAGGAGGCCAGATCCGCGGCCGCACCCGCGGCAACAAAATCGTGAATTTTCTGACGCCCGGGGGGGTGCAGCCGCCGCCCGGAGAGATTGTCATGGTGGAGATATCGTCATCGACGTCGACCACCCTCAAAGGCCAGATGCGGCCCCGCCAGAAAGCCTAGGCAGGCATCCTTCCGCCAAAGCATGCGTTCACTGACTGAAATGGGCAGAACCCGAAAAGGAATCAACGGATAGACCGGGAACCGGAAACAGAATCTGCGAGGAACATGGACTTCATGTCGCCAGAGGCTGCCAGGATAAGGAAAGCCGCCGTGGCCGGGCAATTCTATCCCGGGTCAAAGGAACGGCTTGAGGAGACTGTCAGGAGCATGATCGCCGGGGGCCGGGCCCGCAAGGCGATAGGAGCAATGGTGCCCCATGCCGGTTACGAATACTCGGGAGCCATTGCCGGCGAGGTTTACGCCAAGGTGGCCACGCCGGATCTCTTTGTGATCCTGGGTCCCAACCACAGGGGACTGGGGCCGCCTGCCTCCATAATGACAGAGGGAACCTGGCGCCTGCCCGGCGGCGACGCCTTCGTGGACAGGACGCTGGGCGGGGACATCCTCAGAAACAGCCGGACGCTGGCTGCCGACGAGGCGGCGCACAGCCGGGAGCACTCCATAGAGGTGCAGCTCCCTTTCCTGATGCATCTGAAGAAAGAGGTGAGGTTCGTGCCGGTGTCGATGATGACCTCGGATGCCGGCGTTTGCCGTGACATCGGCATGGCCGTCGCCGCGGCAATCCGGGATGAGAGGCGCGGCGTCCTTGTCATTGCCAGTTCCGACATGAGTCACTACGAGACCCAGGAGGTTGCCGAGGAAAAAGACCGGCACGCGCTCGAACGCATTCTGGCTCTCGATCCGGCCGGCCTGCTGGATACGGTGCGCGACCGCGACATTTCCATGTGCGGAGCCGCGCCCGCGGCCGTGATGCTGTATGCCTGCCGGGAACTGGGCGCCACCAGCGCCTCTCTGGTCCGTTACGCCACCTCGGGAGACGTAAACGGTGATTACCTTCAGGTGGTGGGATACGCGGGCGTGATTGTTGAATGATTCCATTGCGCCGCTCACCGCAAATAAGAAGAAGCCGGTCGTCCCTTCCCCTCCGGAAGAGCGAGTGTTTAAAATGGAGGGAGGACAGAAAAACGACTGCCAAAGCTTGAAAACAATGCGTTCTGAATCCAGCAACTGATGACAGTTTCATAAAATGCTCCTGACTCCGAAACAAAATCCCGCGGCTTTTTCCAGGGAGATCGTCAGAGCCCTGGTGGAAGGCCTGCCGGTGGAGCCTCCGGATGAGGAGTTTTACCGCCGGCGCGCCGCCTGCTTCGTAAGCATCAAGAGGGACGCCCGGTTGCGCGGCTGTATCGGCACCCTTGAACCGGTGGAAAAAGAACTGGGGCTCGAGCTGGTCCGCAACGCCCGGTCCGCAGCCTTCGCGGATCCCAGGTTCAGCCCGGTCGGCGGCGATGAACTGCCTTACCTTTCGTTCAGCGTGGACGTGTTGAGCAGATCTGAAGCTGTTGAAAGTAATTCAGAGCTTGACTGTGAGAAGTACGGCGTCATCGTCAGCTGCGACTACCGGCGTGGTGTATTGCTGCCTGACCTCGAGGGCGTGACAAGTGTTGAGCATCAGCTGTCGATCGCGTGCCAGAAGGCGGGCATCTCTCCCCATGAGCAGTTCGGGATAGAGCGGTTCATGGTTGACCGCTACCACGAGGAATAAGAGAGGGCCTTGCCCGCGGGCAAGGCCCCTCCGCGCTCACATCCGGTTTCCGGTCAAGCCG
>JACUUL010000047.1 GCA_014859345.1 Thermoleophilia bacterium | reverse complement strand
CGGGGAAATCCTGCCGGCATCTCATCCGTTGCAGACCTGGGACGGGAAGATGTGCGCGTGTCGCAGCCCGATCCGGAAAACGAGAACATCGGCGAACACATCATTAACATGTACCGCGGCGCGGGCGGTGAGAAGCTGGTAACGCGGATCATGGAGGAGAAGCGCGCCGCGGGCACCACGCTGATGACCAAGGTCCACCACCGCGAAACCCCGCGGTGGATTGCCGAAGGGAAAGCGGACGTGGGCCCGGTATGGATGACGGAGATCGAGCATGCCAGGCGGGCAGGCGCCGCCATCGACATGGTCGATCCCGGCCCCTCACTCGACCAGCGAAAGAACATCAATTACTACATATGCGGGCTCAGGGGTTCGAGCCAACCTGAAAACGGCCGTAAATTTATTGAATTCATCTTCTCCCGGCAAGCGCGGAATATCTACAGGTCTTTTGGTTTCTCGCCGGAGGGGCAACGCTGACTGGACCGTCCTGTTCGCCAAGGCTCTGTCCGCCAGGCCTGAGTGAGTCCGCAAGCCTGCGTACCGATATTGGCGGCGTCACCGACCTCTTCGCTACATGGCCTCGTCGAACTCCGGCCTGTATGAAGCCACACCCGTAACGCCGTCCAAGCAGCGCGCGTCCAGAGCCAGGATCATGAATGCCTCGTCCGGCACCTCGTCCCACTGGCTGGTGATGCCGTGAGCAGACGCGCGCTCGAATCCGAAGCGCGGATAGTACTCCGGATGACCGAGGACGACGATAAACGGGCAGCCGCGCTCACGCAGTATCTCGATTCCTCTTCTCACGAGCGCCGAACCGATACCGTGGCCCTGGCAATCAGGAAGAACGGCCATGGGAGCCAGGCCCATTCCCGTCACCTTGTGCTCCGGGCTTTCGACCACCACGGGAGTGAAGAGGATGTGGCCCACCAGGCCGTCACGGCTTTGAGCCACCAGCGAGAGTGACGCATCGCAGGACTGGCGCAACCTGTCGACGATACCGGCTTCCGCAGGCTGCCCGAATGCCTGCTCATGGATGAACCTGATCGAGGCCGCGTCTTCAGGCCGCTCATGCCGGATGGTGACCATGTCCATCTTCCCACTTTACGGCCTCCAGGCGCTAGCCGGAGGATTGCCAAACGCGGTAAGTGAGAAAGGCCTGGATAATCGATACCGCCAGGGCTGTCCCCAGCAGGATCCAGGATATCGCAAGCGTGAACTCCTCGTGTCCCCCAAGTACGTAAAAAGCGTGTATGGGAAAAGCAACGATGCCTGTAAAGGCCAGTAGAAAAGAGAAGACAAAGCCGACGCGCGACCTGTTTAGCAGGAGGCGATAGCCGTAGAGAGCTCCAACCAGCAGTATAAAATGCAGAATCAAATACTCGGTGATTCCCACAGGGATTCCAAACATCTCCCATTCGCGCCAGTAGGCCCCCTCTATCTGATGAGTGAAGAGGAGCCCGAAATTAAAAACGTACAGATTGGACAGGAGACCGAGATATTTCATGCCGCTTACTGTACCCGCGGTCCGCAGTTTAAGAACATGGCCGGTCGGTCCTCAATGGCGTCCGGCCATCTTCGCCGGTAAATCCTCATCCTGATCGATGTCTTGCACCTGTCGCTGGCGCATTCTCTTTGGCTATGCCCGTGGTTATCAGCAGGCCCTTCAAATCTTCAGCTGCTCCGCTTTGGTAAAACAAAGGTTCCTCACTATAAAGGCGATGATGATGCTGCCGATGGCGGTGGAGCCGACCAGCATCAGCATGACCACGATCTGGTATTTAATCGATGTTACCGGATCGGCGCCGGCGATAATCTGGCCGGTCATCATGCCCGGCAGAAAGACGATGCCTACCGCCATCATGGCGTTGATGGATGGGATCATGCCGGCTTTGACCGATTCCCTGACGATATCCCCAGTGGCTTCGCCGTGCCGGGCGCCCAGGCACAGGTAAAGCTCGATTTCGTCGCGGCGCTTGCGGATGTCGGAAAATATACGCTCGAGTGATATGGCGATGGCGCTCATGGAATTACCGATAATCATGCCTCCCAGGGGAATGAAATAGCGGGGCTCATACCATGGTTCCACATTTATGACAAAATATGTGACAACTATTGTCACCAGCATGTAGCTCATGAACATGGAAATGAAAGTCGGAATCAGATAGGGAACTCCTTTTTCCTGGACCCTGCCGCGAATGGTGAGGGCCGCAAACAGTATCATGCCGGTAAAGATGAGCAGAATAATCGCCGCGCTGTCCATGCGGAATATGTATACGAGGATATAGCCCATCAGGAAAAGCTGGGCAAAGGTGCGGACCGTCCCCCAGATGATGTCGCGCTCGAGTCCCAGCTTGAGGAAAAGCGAAGCACCGCCGGCGGTCGCTATGAAGACGAGGCCGATAAGTAGCTGGCCGTAGGATATTTCTATGGGATCCATTTGAAGATCGTCACGGGGTTCATTGGGAGTCCGAAATGACGCCGTTTTCCATGTGATATCTGCGCGTCCTCGCGACGCTGGACGCGAAATTGTAATGCATGACCAGGATTATGGCTGTTCCTTCCCCGGTTGCCATCCGCTCCACGTTTTCCCGCACCACGGCACGGGAGACCGGATCAAGAGAGGACATGGGTTCGTCCAGCAGCATGACCTGCGGTGCCAGCAGCATGGCCCTGATAAAGGCCAGGCGCTGTTTTTGGCCGATTGACATCCTGGTGGCGTCATCCTCCAGGGTGACACCGCTTAACTTGAAGCGTTCCAGCAGTTTGAGGAGTTTTTCATCATCGGGAGGCAGCGTATCTTTTTTCGCCGCCCGGAACCGGAAGGGCAGCAGAAGATTATCCCTTACCGTTTTTTGGATCATAACCGGCGCCTGCTGCAGGTAATAGATATCCCGCCTCAACTCCACGACGCCGTAGCCGGCCAGGGGCCTGCCGTTGTACAGGATTTCGCCTTTGCCCGGATCGAGAAGCCGGTTGAAGAGCCTGAGCAACGTCGACTTGCCGCTTCCGGAAGGGCCGCTTATGACGGCCAGTTCCCCGGCATCCAGCAAGAGGCTCACGTCGCTCAGGACGTTTTTATCATCATACGAAAAGCTAATATTTCGAGCTTCGAGCCGCACCGGTAAATGTCTGGATTCTCATGGTCCTCTCCAACATGATGACCGGCGCCAGGTCTTCCTCACCGGAGAGCCCGGCTCCGGGAAAACTCGTGCGGTTAACCGGTACATAAAATTCCTGCGTGACCGGAAAGTGAGCCCTGCGCGACTTCTTCCAGCTGCCGCCGCTATCAAGGAGCGGCAGCAAGCCGGTAAATTCAGGCTGCTTCTCATCCGCCCCTGTCCGGGACTTTGTCATCTTTCTTCCCCAAATCCCGGAGTTTATGCAGGAAACGACGCATGTTTCCGTGCGAGGCAAGACTTGCGGTCGCGGAGCATTATAATAGATATATGGCCGAGCCCATCAAGCTGACAATATATTCCGACTATATCTGACCCTGGTGCTACGTAGGCCAGGTCGTGGCCGATTGGATCAGGCAGAGTTACCCGGATGCCGAAATCCAGTGGCGGCCGTTCCTGCTGAGGCCGGACATGCCGCCGGAAGGCATGGAGCTGTCCCGTGAATACAAGGACGACATGGCCGATGCCCGCAGGAGGCTGGCCCGGGCCGCCGCCGATGTAGGGCTGCCAATCGCTTTTTCAGACCATGTTCCCAATTCGCGGCGGGCGCTGGAGGCCACGGAATACGCGAAGCAGCAGGGCGAGGGCGAGGAATTTCACCGGGCCGTGTTCGCGGCCCGTTACGGTGAAGGCAGCGATATCAGCGAATGGGAAGTGCTCAGGCAGGCGGCGGTGAAGGCAAGCCTGGACCCTGATGACATGGAGCGGCAGACCGGGAGCGGGCGGTTCCGCGAAGATGTCGAGGTCAAGGCCGGTGAGGCCCGGGAGATGGGAATCCACGCCATTCCCACTTTTGTGATTAATGACAGGTGCCGAATCGTCGGTTTCCAGCCGTTTGAGGTGTTTCGCAGGGCGATCGAGGAGATCACGGGGCAGGAATGAAAAAATTAATCGTGCTTGCTTCCAGTCTCATGCATTATCTCAATCTGGGTTCATCGGGGCATATATGCCTTGGCTCATTGAGGCCGGATCCTCAAATTCGCACCAACATCCGCCTTCAGGGATCTCGCCTCCATTAATAGCGAATTATCCTTTTTGTCAATGGGCGACCGCCTGGAGATAGCCGGCTTATCACTTATCAGTTAGCTTAAACCTGGCGTTACCGGGATGCGCCGGTTCACACAATTGTTCAAGCTCACTTGTGTCCTTGTAAACCCTGAAACGACGGATTCCAGCCGGAATCCAGCCTGCTTCCGGACCAGACCGGGTATGAATATATCAAGGACACACTGAACATTACCGAGGATGCCGTCATTGAAGAAGCTGATTGACATCGGCAAGATCCTCTGGCTCGGGCTCGGGCTGGGCATCATTTATTTCTCGGTTGAAATTTTTGTAGGTTTTTATTTTTTCCCCAGTGGTGAAAGTTTATTTGAGGAAGCTTTCTCTCCCAGTCTCCGGCAGATGTACGAACGCACTTTCGCGTTCATCATCCTGGCAGCCTTCACGGTATCCGCCCAGATCCTTTTCACGAGGGTCAGGCAGGCCAGGGAGGCGCTCAAGACCAGCGAGAAACAGATGCGGGAAATAACCGCGGCCCTGGGCGAGGGCGTGTATGTGCTGGACAGTAAAGCCCGGCTGATTTTCATGAATCTCGCCGCGGAACGGCTGTGGGGCTGGAGCGAACCGGAACTGCTGGGCAAGGAAGTGCATGAGCTGGTTCACTATCAGCGTGCCGATGGTTCGCCCTACCCCGACTCGGAATGCCCGATGCTGGGCGTGTTTCAGACGATGAAGCCTTACAGAACCGACGCTGACGTCTTTACCAGGAAGGACGGCAGCATGTTTCCAGCCTCGTACGTAGTCACGCCAATCCTTCAGGGCAACCGTGTTATTGCCGTCGTTTCGGTCTTCGCTGACATCAGCGAGCGCAAGGAGGCGGAGGCGCTCAGCGACGCGCTTGACGACATCCACGAGATCATTCATTCCACCCTGGATTTTGAAGAGATAATGCAGCTGGTCAAAAAGGAGGCAGCGCTGGAGATGCGATGCGAGGCTACGGCGATCACGCTGCGCAGTGATGACCGCTGGGTGATGAAATACCTGCACGGATTTCCCGAGAACTTCACGGGGGCGGTCCTTGAGGGACCCAGGGCCTCGCACCTGGATATTGCCGGCCAGACGCAGAAGCCGGTGGTAATCCTGGACGCCCGCAAGGATGAGAGGATCGATCCGGGGCTGGCGGATGAGCTGGGCGTCAGGTCGTTACTTTCAGTGCCTCTGATAGTGAAGAAAGAGGTCATCGGCGATATTTCATTCGCTTATCTGTCGCAACCCGTGGCTTTCAGCCAGGCACAGGTAAACTTCGCAGTCAAGGCCGCGGCGGCGATCTCCCTGGCCTTTGAGAACGCGCGGCTTTATGACATAGAACGTAATATCGCCCACACGTTGCAGGAGGCGATTCTGACGCTGCCGGAAGCGGTCCCCGGCATCGAAATCGGCTATACCTACCGCTCGGCGACAGAGACCGTCGAGGTGGGCGGCGACTTTTACGACGTTTTCGCTCTGGAGCACGACAAGGTGGGCATAACGATCGGCGACGTCTCCGGCAAGGGGCTGGAGGCCGCGGCTCTGACTTCCCTGATCAAAAATTCCGTCAGGGCATACGCGCATGTATTTGCCTCGCCCGCGATGATCATCGAGAAGACAAATCATCTCCTTGTTGATGCCACCGAGGATAACGTCTTCGCGACTCTCTTTTTTGGTATTCTGGATATCGGCACGGGGACGCTGACCTGGTGCCGCGCCGGTCATCCCTCGCCCGTCATCGCCGGTAAAGCCACCACTCAGGTACTGACTGAAGGATCTCCGCCGGTAGGCGCTTTCGAGGATTTCACTTTTATGGAACACGAACATATCCTGCATCCTGGCGACACGCTGATCCTTTACACCGACGGACTTATCGAGGCAAAGAGGGACGGCGTTCTTTTTGGAGAATGCCAGCTACTTCACACTGTGCAAAAACTGCGCCGCCTGGAAACCCGGGAGCTGCCCGCGGAGATATTTCAGGCAGTTTCAGATTTCACGGGCGGGCGCCTGTCGGATGACGTCGCGTTGCTGGCGATCACAATAAAGGAGTAACCGCCTCCAGCGATGGAGCCTTGCTGAATCGCACTGGCTCAGGTCACGCAGCCTGCCTGAGACGCTGCCCGTCCCTATGCTTGCGCCGAGACCGTGACTTCAGCCTGTGATTCAGGATCAGCAGCCCCAGCAGCAAAACCGGGGTGATGATATCGGCGTACAGGGGAAAACCGGAGTTACCCGGGGCGCGGTTGTCGTTGACTACCCGCTCGTAGATGTGCAGGCCGGCGGCGCCCCACATGAAAACGCTGTAGCCAATAACTGCCGCCCACCGGAAGGAGCCCGGATATCTCAGGGAAAGGAGTCCCAGGACACCGAAAGCCAGGTTGGCCACGCCCACTTCAAACTGGAACGGATTGCCTGCGGGAAAACCTATGTTTTCGGCAGTCTCCTCGGCGACGAACGCGTGCCCGCTGAAAGCGAACAGCCCGCCCAGGCCGACGAGCGCAAATATGAACCAGGCGGTAAATGCCTCGGTAATCCCTTCGGCGTCCCGCTCCTCCCTGTGGCGGACCAGGCGCAGTCCGGCCCCGATCAGCACCACTAAAAGTGTAGCGATGAGGAACATGAGCGTTTCTGCCCGATTATGCGTGGTTCCTAACAGTTAACCAGCCGAGCCCCCCTGGGGAAAACGGTCCGCCCGCGTAAAGCATTTGACCTTGCGGGGATAATAGCTGAGACGTATGCCGGGTACCCGTTTCTGATAATCATTGTCAGGCAAAAAGCCCGTTTGCCTGATGAAATAAACCGGCTCCGGTGGTTTCGGCTCCAACTTGGGAAGGAGAACTTAAATGAAAAGGTTCATGACATTCATCGCGAATCTTATTCGTCTTGCAGGAGGGTTGCTGGCTGTCCTGATAATGCTCGCCGGATTAAGCGCGGCACTGAAAGAGTTATGGGACTGGGTGAGGCGAAAGAGGATGGACAGGACATTCGTCTCATAAAGTTACCGATGATCCTGTCATCGGGACGATTTCACGGATTCCGTTCCACCGCAGGCTCGCTATCCCATACGGTTTACGTCCGGATGATCATTTAGAGTGCTGACGTCTGTTTATTAATCTGAATCTGGGAGAAACGCCCCGATGAGCCTTTACGATTGGCTGTTGCTCATTGCCCTTTGCTCCTGCCCGGCGCCGCTTTTTTTCTGTCTGATGCGGGAACTTCTCCGGCCGGGGGGCACGGTTCCGGCATTTGCAGATCCTGGCGAGAACACCGCTCACGGAAGGGAACAGGGGGTTTGTTAACTCGCTTCCGGCGGCAATGGTTCCGTTCGCCGGAACACTCGTGTTCCCGATCCTGCAAAAGACCCTGGAGCGCCTCTACGCCGCGTCGCCGCCGATGGCCCGCACCATCTCCTCTTCCTTGCGGGCCTCGTCGCTGCTTACCTCGACGTCAGACATGCTGAAGGCCTGGGAGAGCATGCCGGTCAGGTGGACGTTGCGGGTGCGGCCTACCCGCTCTCGGAACTCCTGGGCCAGCCAGTCGTTTATGGCGCCGCGGCTGCCGAAATCGGTATCACGGGTGACGACAACGACGTCCTTGCGGCTCTCCTGGGCGCACTTGACCAGCCACTCCCAGTTGATGGCGTCGCCGATGCTCAACCCCGCCGGCTTGCGGGGCGGATAACCGAGGATGAACCGGCGCCATGCCCTGTCCCTCATCTCGTGGCGCTCCTCCCTGGTGCGGTAGAGGTTGTAGGGGCCGCGCTGGCGGAACAGGCGCTGCAGCACCTGGTACACCGGATCGTTCTTGACCGGATTGCTGAGCATGGCGTGGGCGCGGCCCTTGAGCTTCTCCATCTGCGACATCAGCTGGCGGCGGTATCTCTCACTGGTGACGGCTGCTTTCGAAGCGCTGATGAACGCGGGCGCCGCAAGGCGGTCCCAGTCGAGCTTGTCGATGCTCTCAATGAAATTCGTCACCATCCGCTGCCGGTTCTTCTTGTACTCCATCTCCACTTCGCTGCTGGTGATGATCAGTTCACGGTTCCGGTCGATCACGGGAAGCAGCGGCAGGTCCGGCCCATCCCTTCCGGGATACTGGTAGAAGTCGAGGTAAATATTGGTATCTATGAAGATAAGCGCGTCCATCACCCACCGGGAATCAACCTTGTGGCTTTATTTCCCATAAATGGGGTTGATTACACTAACCGGTTATCGTTCGCGCTCAGATCCGGACTACTTCCACGTCAACTTGCTCGCCCCTGACTGTCACCAGCAGGTAGTGATAATAGCCGCCCGCCTCCTCCGGAAGATGGGTCAAAGGAGCGCCGGCGCCGCCGGTGACGTACGCGTCAATGCCGTTAAGCCTGTATGACGCGTAACCATGAATGTGGCCGAAAAAAAATGCACGCACATTTGGATGCCTGGCCGCTTCCGCGGCGGCCGCCCGGCCCGACTCAAGACCCGCCGGGCCCTTCTCCCCGGCGACATGATCGGATGCCAGGCCGGATCCGGCTACAGGAATATGGGTAAAAATGAAGGTGTTGGTGGCGTCGGCACTGGCGTCCAGATCGGCGATATACCACTCCATCTGGGCGGCATCGACGCCCTGGCGATCGTCAGCGTTGTCAAGCAAGATGAAATGGCTGTTGGCATAGTCGAAACTGTAATAAGTCGGTCCGATCACCTCCGTATAGGTCTGGCTGCTTTCGCCGAACTCCAGATCATGGTTGCCGATCACGGGATAGGATTTCAGGCCCGAAGCCTCGGTGTGATCCCTGTACAGGGTCAATTCCTCCCGGGTGCCGCTGGTGCTGATGTCACCAGTGTTTACCATGAAGGCCGCGCCTCTTGACTTGGCGGAATCGATGATCCTGCCCAGCACGCCGCCTTCTATGCCGTCAACCCGGTTGTCTCCGGCGACAGCGAAGGTAAATGAATCCTCGTCTGTCGCCGAAGGGGCCGTAATCCCGATCGTGGAGCTTCCGGCGCGATCCGTTTCAGCCGGGCCGTTCCGCGATTCACCGGCTATTCCGCATGCGCTCCCCGTAGCCAGAATGACGGACGCGAGCAGTAGAACAAGAACCAGGCGCGTATGAATTAAATGTTTTTTCAAGCCAGCCGTTTCGCTCGAGAACGTTTTTCAGGAGTATGAATTTGGCGCTTTCCAGGGCATCATATCAAGAGCGCTCTCCGGGACCCCATAAATTAATTAATGGCTTCCGGAAACGACTGTTTCCGGAGCGAATTGTTATCAAGTATAAGATAGAAGACGCGGTCGCTGCCAGTTCAGCCCGGTTTTTGGATATGAAAAACAGGCTGTCCCGTGGGGAACCTGAAGAATGCGCCCTGTCCCGGATTTGACGGCCCCATGGAATTGCTATAAGAATAAGACCGGCGGAGTCGCATGGGTTCGTGCGCGCCTTTTCCGCTCCTGGGAGGGCAGGATTCTAGATTATGACATTTCTATCCCCTGTCAGATCGTCTCCAGTAAAACTCATTTTAATCGTGGTTGCCTACACGATGATTCCTGTATCGCTTGTCGCTGCCGTCCTGCTGGCCGGCAGGCAGGAGCCCCCGGATTCCGTCCGCCTCGCCAACCTTGCCGTAGGCAAAGTCGGCCTGGATTCCGCGACGCTGGTATTCAAATCTGATGCAAATCTCCTGACCGTTGAATTCGGACCAGCTTCAGGAGATTTTTCAGAGCCTGCGGGTTTAAAGAGGATAAGCGGAACCCTGGGAGCTGACGGACTGTTCAGGTATGAAGTGCGACTCGACGGCCTGTCACCTTCTTCCAGCATTCGTTACCGTATAACCGACAATGCCGGATCAGTCATCGTCGAAAACAGTTTCCGCACCGCCCGCAATCCGGGCGAGTCTTACAGCTATGGCGTGATAAGCGACGGCCATGGAGCAAGCCTCACGGTGGAGCCGCCACCGGCGGTTTTTGGCAGAATGATGGAGCAGATGGCCGCCGAGGATCTGGATCTGGCGTTTCATGCTGGTGATTTTACGATTATCTGCAGGGGCCGCCCCGGGTATCCCGATGACACGCTTGGACAAATAGAAGACAAGTACAATGCCTTTTTCGAAGTCGGCATGGAATTCACTGCCTCGACGCCCCTGTACGCGGTCGCCGGCAACCACGAGGAGATCGGATACAAGCCCGGCAAGACTGCTTTTGAGCAGCAGTTTGCCATGCCTGAAAATCAAGGTCCCGATTCGGTGAAATTCGCGGAAGAGTATTACAGTTTTGACAATGGCGATACGCATTTCATCGTTCTCTGCTCCGATTGCTGGGAAGACGGATACAAGAAACAGGTGGGCCCGAAACAGATGGAATGGCTGGAAGACGACCTGCAGAGGGTGGACAGCGAGGACCGGTCGGCCGGCCGGCAGCGATGGAAGGTCGTGGTTATCCATAAACCGCTTTTCCGCAATAACCTTGTTCCCGAGATTGACAACCGCGACCGGCTGCATGAGCTGTTCGCTTCATATGGCATCGACGTGGTCTTCCAAGGCCATGCTCATTATTACTCGCGGCATTACCGCGACGGCGTCTATTACGTGACCAGCGGCGGCGGCGGCGGAAACACCCTTTTCCCCCCTGACTGCGGCAGCGAGGCGTATCCGGGCGACGTTACCGCCTGCACGTCCCAGTTCATCAAGGTCGACCAGGCGCCTCGCCTGATGACAGTGAGTTCCATCCAGTGCGATGGCGGCATGGAGACGGTCCAGGGAAAATGCGAAGGCGCCCTTCTGGATTCTTTCACCCTGACGAAGTCAGGGTAACAAGCTTCAGGCATCCCGGATGCTCATGAGGCCGCGGCCGTCCGTTCTTATCCGTCTGAACTGTGCACTGTTGTCAACCTATTTTTTTCCCTGGAGTCAAGTCGATTTAGCTTCCACCGACCATCCATAAATGCGTTCGAAACACCAGAAAAATTCCAAATCACAATTACTACCAAAACGATTTTCTAAGCATTAATAACCAGGGCTGTCCTGTTGGTTTTCGCATGGATTTCGCCCAGATGAAAAACCCTTAGGGGAAGTTCATCCTCCAATTTGCCCGCTGCGAGGCGCATCGTTAATTTTACGCTTGTTTGCAGGTCTTTTTTATTTCAGTAATTTCTCTTTTGCACCAGCCGCCATGTCCCGCGGAGCCATCGGTAATTTATGCCATTTTTTGAGTCGGTGATAAACCTGATGTCGAATCGGGTTTTTCCCTGTGACTCTAGTCAAAAACCCTGATGCCCCTAGAGGTTTTTCCCCTATAACCCCTACACCATTTGGACCAGGTCCTTTGGATAATTTCCCCGATTCTACCGGTTCGCCTAATAGGGTAGAAATTTTACAAATAGTATGACAGCGGCGGTCAGGCAGCCGCTCAGGATCGGAAAATTCGAGGGGAGGAGAGGTCATGGCTCACGAGATTTCTTCAGAAGCGGCGGGAGCGCAGGTCTACGGCGAGCAACTCGCCGGCATTGACCAGGCCATCAGGAAAACAACTTACTGGGTTGCTCTCCTGGGCATGGCGATTCTCTTCGTTGTCGGCGTGGCCGCCGGAATCCATGCCAAGTCGATTGGTTCACTGCATGCCTTTAACGCGACCAGGGAAGTGCCCTGGGGAATTCTGATCTCCACCTACGTGTATCTGGTCGTCGTCGCCGATGGCGTTTGCCTGGTGTCCTCGATCGGCCATGTATTCGGCCGCAAGGATTTCGTGCCGCTTGCCAGCCGCTCGGTTTTCCTGGCCGTGGCAACCCTCCTGGGCGGGTTCTTCGTCATCTTTTTCGATATCGAGAATCCTTTCAGGATGGCGATCTACAACGTGATATCACCAAATCTCACCTCCGCCATCTGGTGGATGGGCACGCTTTACGGCGCCCTGATGTTCTTCATGGGAGTGGAGTTCGTGTTTCTCCTTAAGGGAAAACATAAACTTGCCACGGCTGCCGGATTTTTGGGGGTAATCGCCGGCGTCGCCGCTCTTAGCAATCTGGGCGCGGTCTTCGGCAGCCTTGATGGACGCGATTTCTGGTATGGGCCGTTCATGCCCATCTTCTTCATCGCTTCGGCCATGATGTCGGGGGCGGCGGCGATAATCTTCTTCACGCTCCTGGCCTACAAGCTTTCCAACCGCAAGATGGAGCCTGCGATGAAGCGGGCGCTCGAGGTAACCGCCAAGGTGGGCATCCTGCTGATCGTCACTACCCTGTTCTTCACGCTCTGGAAGCTCATCATCGGCCTGACCGGCGGCGAGGCCAAGACGCTGGCGCTCAGATCTCTTCTGAGCGGTCATTACGCCGTTAACTTCTGGATCCTGGAGATAACGGTGGGCATGGTCATCCCGCTTGTCCTGCTGGTGCTGTCAAAAGGCAGAAGCCTGTGGCTGATGGCCGTGGCCGCCACGCTGATGATGTTCGGCATCTTCTTCATGCGTTACGACATGGTAATCGTGGGCCAGACGGTGCCGGTGCAGTTTCAACTTGGCGTGAGCGAATATGCGGGCCTCATCAGTTATGCGCCAAGCACGCATGAGATTCTGATCTCCCTGGGAGGCATCGGCCTGGCGGGCCTCATCTTCCTGGCGGGAGAGAAGATATTCAAGGGCCACAAAAGCGAAACGCACTGAAAGGAGGTTTGGCAAATGACTGATTCCAAAAAGATTCCTGAAGAGCCCCGGCAGGATGAGCAGCAGTCCGGGATCGACACTGGCCCCGGGCAGTCGCCCAAAGCTGGAACCAGGAAATCCGGTCCCGGCGAGACCGGTGGCGTGACCGAGATGGAGCGCCGTCAGTTTCTCAAAATCGGACTCGCCATCACCGGTGTTTTCGCCGGCGGAACTCTCCTTTCAGCCGCCTCGGTGATCGACAACGTCTTTGCTTCCGAGGACGATTACGCTGAGAAATATCCCTACAGGCCTCACTACAGCATGCTCATCCGGCAAAGCAACTGTATTGACTGCGAGCGCTGCCTGGAGGCATGCAAAAGGACCAATCATGTTCCCGAGTATGGCTACCGCACCCAGATTCTCAAGAAGGATTATCCGGAGAGCAGCGGGCGCACCGTCGAGTTCATCCCCGTGTTATGCAACCAGTGCAATAATCCGCCCTGCGTGCGGGCCTGCCCGACCAGGGCCACGTACAAGGACGAAACCAACGGCATCATCCGGATGGACAACAGCAAGTGCATCGGCTGCAAGACCTGCATGTCGGCCTGTCCCTACAACGCCCGTTACTTCAACGAGGAAACGATGGCAGTGGACAAGTGCAACTTCTGTTACGACACACGTTTGAGCCGCGGAGAGGCACTTACAGCCTGCGCCGAAGCCTGCCCGGCCGGAGCGCGCATCTTCGGAGATCTCTCAGATCCCGGCAGTGAGGTGTACCGCCAGGTTCACGACATAGAAAAGGCGGTCTGGGTGCTGCGTCCCGAGACCGGCGCCAAACCTAACGTCTTTTACACGAAAGGCTAGGTGGCGATCATGAGATACAAAATAACTCTTATGCTTCCGCTCCTGCTGGCGACGCTGGCGGTGGGTTACATGATCTACCGCAGCCATGAACTGACCGAAAACGGCACAGCGGTAGCGGAGACGCCTGCCGCGGTTTCCCAGTACGACGGCAGCATTCCCGGTGATATCTACTACAGCAGCAAGGTGGAATCTGTCGCCTTCAGCCATGAAACGCACGTGATCGGCCTGCAGATCGGCTGCGACGCCTGTCACGCGGACATCTTCCAGAAAAAGGCTCACAGCGCGGAAGCACAGTATGACTTCGACATGGCGGGCCTGGCCGAGGGCAAGTACTGCGGCTCGTGCCATTCGTCCCGCTCGGAAACGGCTTTCCCTTCAGACAGCCAGTGCGCCAGGTGCCACCTGGGCGTCAAGGGTCTGGAGAAAGCAGCAAAGGCCGGATTGTAGGCCAAAAATTCTGACCATGTAACAGGAAAGGAGGCTCACGATGGAAAGCACGGCAAAACCAATCGGGTACAAAGAACAGGAGGGAACGCAGGCAGCTCTGGCAGAGGTAACTGAAAAGGAGGCCTCGGAAATGAGCGAGCAAATGACATCCACGGAGAAGGTCACATTCGGTATCGCGGCGATCTTCTCAACCTCGGTACTTATCATTCTATTCGGGCTGACGATTGTGGGCTTCATCTTCTCGCCCGTCACCGACACCCTGATATTCGCCTTGCTGACGCTGGCCACGGGCGTCACCTCTTACGTCGTCTGGCGGGGAGGTCGGCGCCATGCCGGGTAGCGGCAAAAGACACTCGGCGCCACGAAGGCAGGCAGGATCTGAACGGTTGAAAATCAATAGCCGTCAGCAGGCAGCATTAAGCGGGGAGAACGCGCCGGGGGCCGCCTGGCAGGAGGGCTAGATAGGCGGTCCCTGAGCGGTCTCTCCAAAAGGGGTGGCCAGAGATGGAAAACATGGAAGCTATAAACCAGAGCGCCGTGCCGGCAGCCCGGCCCCGCGAGGGGATCAACAGTGAGGGGATCAGTCTCACAAATACTGTCAGGTCGGTGAAAAGCCGGGTGAGAAGGCGTCCGCTGTTTCAGAAAGTCGTAATCGCCAACACGATTCTCATCGCCATGGGCATCACCCTGGGCATCTATCTCAAGCAGAAATATTTCCCGGAAGTTAACCCGAGCTTTCTCATCTTTTACATAGCAAACACAGCGTTGCTGTCGATCATCATCAACTACCTGATCGTCAGGCTCGCTTTCCAGCCGCTTGACCGGCTTGAGGAAGCGATGAAGGCGATCAGCGACGGCCGTCAGAACATCCGCGTTCCCGAGGATGTAGACGACACGCAGATCGAGAAGCTCTCCCGCAGCCTGAACACCATGCTCATATCCATGGAGCGCCAGCGCAAGCGCGGCGCGGCTTCAGTCATCAAGGCCCAGGAGGAGGAGCGTAAGCGCATCGCCCGCGAACTGCACGATGAGACCAGCCAGTCGCTCACGGGCCTGGTAGTGGGATTAAGGACCGTGGAGAAACTGATGCCGGAGCATCTTTCCGAAATCAGGGATCGTCTGGCCAACATCAACGATCTGGCTCGCAACACCCTCAATGAGGTGCATACGATGGCTGTCAGGCTAAGGCCCAGCGTGCTGGACGACTTGGGCCTCCCGGCGGCGCTGCGGTCCTACGTGAAGGAGTTCTCGCAGAACACCGGCATTTATGTGGATCTGCGGATGAACCTGCAGTCAATGCGCCTGGAGCCGGAGCTCGAAACCGTGCTTTACCGGGTCGTGCAGGAGGCGCTCACCAATGTGGCGCGTCATTCAGAGGCCAGCAGCTGCCAGATCAAGCTCCTTATCAACGGCAGCAGGCTGAAGGGCACGATCTCGGACAACGGCCGCGGTTTCGATCCGGCAAATGTACTGACATCGGACAGGAGAAACGGCGGACTGGGCCTGCACGGAATGAAGGAGCGCATAGAGCTGGTGGGCGGTTCACTAACTTTCGATTCGAGCCCTAATCAGGGATCAATCATCCACCTGGATGTTCCGGCGGGCTCCGAGGAGGAGGAAGTCTCATGACCGAATCGACAAACAAGATCAAGGTGGTGATAGCTGACGATCATGCCATTTTGAGATCCGGCCTGGTGCGCCTGCTGGAAGAAAAAGGCGGCATCGAGGTCATAGGCGAGGCGGAAGACGGAAGCGAAGCCATCCGGCAGACTCGCGAGCTGCAGCCGGATGTCGTGTTGATGGACATCGGCATGCCCGTCATGAACGGTCTGGAAGCGACCAAGGAGATAAAAAAGCGCGCGCGAAACGTCCAGATCCTGGTGCTGACGGTGCATGACAACGAGGAATATTTATTGCATGCGTTTCGCGCCGGCGCCGCCGGGTTTATTCCCAAGAAGGCGGCTCACAGCGACCTCGTCGACGCTATCAAAGTCGTCGCCCGGGGAGAGTATTTCCTGTACCCGTCGGTCACCCGGATGCTGATCGAGAACCTTCTCGACAAGCCGGCGCCACGCCGTCACGAACCGGCCCGCAAGATTGACTCCCTGACCGAGCGGGAGCGGGAGATCCTGAAACTGGTGGCGGAGGGCTACACCTGCCGCGAGATTGCCGAATCCCTGTACATAAGCGTCAAGACCGTCGAGACTCACAAATCCCACGTGATGGACAAGCTTGGCCTGAGAAAACGCGCCGACCTGGTCCATTACGCTATCAACAAGGGAATACTCCAGGTGGATCTGGTCGAGGCCTTCGAATAGATCCCTTCAGCGGTATGAAGAGAGGATGAAAATGTCCCGCCGGGACGCCGGACGACCGGGGCCTGTTCCTCTTTACTGCGCCTTTCCCTGCTGGCATC
>JACUUL010000094.1 GCA_014859345.1 Thermoleophilia bacterium | reverse complement strand
GCACGTTCCAGGCTCTTTGAGCAGATCATAAAACCTGCTCAACGGGTTGCCTGAGACCTTTCCTTCAGGCTCATTTTTCGTAAATATTCGGTAAACCCCCTTCCCATAGTGGTCGCGCCGTGATAATGAGCCAGGGATTTTTTGTGTCGGGGGACTGGACACAGTTCGGAATCTGTGATATTGTGGGTGTATGGAAAGCAAAACACTCCCACAGTGGACGGAACTGGAGAACTGGAAAAAATGGGTCGCTTCCTTGGAGGCAGAGAACATCCAACTGTGGGCCGAGAATGCAGCACTGCGAAGCGAGAACGCCCAATTGCGAGCCGAGAATACAGCGTTGGTGGGGCGGGTAAAGGAACTTGAGGGCCAGGTAGAAGAGCTGAAGGCCCGCATGCTCAAGTTGACGCAACAGGTATATGGCCGCAAATCGGAGCAACAGTCGACCAAAGAGAAGGATTCAGCGAATGACAGTCCACAGATTCAGGGCAACGTCCGCCGTGGGCAACGGCGAGGCAGCAAAGGTCATGGTCGGCGCAGGTACATTAACCTCCCGGTGCGAGAAGAGGTCCACGACATTCCTGAGGCGAACCGGCGTTGTCCACGGTGTGGATTGCCCTACGCGCCATTCCCGGGCAACGAGACCTCGGTAGAGATCGACTGGCAGGTGAAGGTAGAACGGGTAGTACATAAGCGCAAGCGCTACCACAAGACCTGCCAGTGTCCCGGAGTCCCGGCCATCATCACCGCTCCCACGCCAGCCAAAGTAATTGGCAAAGGCCTGTTTACCGCCGGATTCATTGCCCGGCTCTTGATCGAGAAGTTCATGCTTAGCCGTCCCCTATATCGAATCGGAATCGCCTTGCAGACGGAGGGGCTGGCGCTGTCCCAGGGCACCCTGGTGGGGGTGCTTCAGCAGGTGGCCTCTTTGCTGGCACCACTGGACGAAGCAATCCGTGCCCATTGCCGGTCGGCTGATTTATGGCAGGCTGACGAGACAGGCTGGAAGGTTTTCGAAGAGGTGGAGGGTAAGGCCTCCCACCGCTGGTGGCTGTGGGCATTTGCCTCCCATGACGCGGTTGTGTTTATCATGGACCCTTCGCGCAGTGCCAGTGCACCCAAGGAGTTCTTCGGCCTGGCTGGGCCTGATCCGCATCCGGTCAAAGGTCTTCTGGGTTGTGATTTCTACCGCGTTTATCAGGCCTTGGGCGACGGCATCCAGCTCTTTTTCTGCTGGTCTCACCTGCGGCGCCACTTTCTGGACGCCGCCCGGGGCTACCCACAGTTACAGGGGTGGACAGATGAGTGGCAGGGTAGAATTGCCAACCTGTACCGCCTCCACAAGGCCCGGCAGGAACTCCCGCCCGGCACCCCGAGTTACCGGGAAGCCGATGACGTACTGCGCCGCTTTGTTACGGATGAAATTGAGGCCAATTGGCGGTCGCAAGTGACGGACCAGACACTTCACCGGGCGGCCCGCGATGTGCTCGGGACTGTCGCGCGGCACTGGGAAGGCTTGACCCGGTTTCTGGATAATCCGGACCTGCCGCTCGACAACAATGCTATGGAGCGCCTGTTACGCACTCCTGTGGTCGGACGCAAAAACTTTTATGGATCCGGTTCCCAGTGGAGCGGCGAGTTTGCTGCCATGGTTTGGACGGTTGCCGCTACCGCTGCCTGTGCCAGGCTTAATCCCCTCAGCTACCTTACTGACTTCCTGACTGCTTGCGCCATGAACGGTGGCAAGCCCCTGGAGGGAGACGCCGTTAACCGATTCCTGCCCTGGATGATGAGCGATGCCAATAAGAAGGCTTGGGCCCGGGAGCAGAGCCCGTGACAAAGATGCGTTATTGTGGTCGGGACTTTAGTGCCGCCGAGTTGGACCTGATTCGCTCCATCATTGCCCGGGCCCAGGAGCACCCCACCAGAGAAGCGATCGCCCGCGCTGTCTGTCAAAGCCTCGCCTGGGTCAAGCCGAATGGAGGTCCCAAGCTCATGACCGCCCGGGTGGCCCTTTTGCGCATGCACCGCAACGGTATAATCGATTTGCCACCGCCACTCCATGGCAACGGCAATGGCCACTGGCATCCCCAACCGACACCTGCCACCGATCCGGGGCCACTGCTCACCGGCACGCGCCGCGACCTCGGGGCTCTGGCTTTACACCGCGTAGCCTGCCGTAACGACTCCCGCCTCTGGAACGAATTGATAGAGCGCTATCACTACCTCGGCTACACCCCTCTGCCCGGAGCGCAGATCCGTTACTTGGTCCGGAACGAAAACCGCCTGCTGGGCGCCATAGGCATGGGAGCCGCCGCTTGGAAGGTGGCCCCGCGGGATCGCTTCATCGGCTGGACGCCTGCGCAACGGGAAAAACACCTTCACCTCATCATCAACCAGGCTCGTTTCTTGATACTACCCTGGGTGCGGGTCAAAAACCTAGCCTCAAGTGTACTCGGCCTGCTGGTCACCCAGGTAGCCTCCGATTGGGAGGAGCTTTACGCCTACCGGCCCGTCTTGATGGAAACCTTCGTCGAACAGAACCGATTCCACGGAACCTGCTATCGCGCAGCCAACTGGATCTACGTGGGACACACTCAGGGACGAGGTAAACTCGACATCCACAAACTCAAGGATAGACCTATCAAGGACATATTTCTCTTTCCCCTGGACAGAAACTTCCGCAACATCCTTAGCGGACCTACGTAGTTCACCGAATATTTACGGGAAATCGGAAGGCAATTGGGATTTCGCCGGACAAAGAGAAATTCGTGACGTA
>JACUUL010000046.1 GCA_014859345.1 Thermoleophilia bacterium | reverse complement strand
GGAGTTTGAAGGAGACTCCACCGAGAGCCGAGCGGGCCAGGCCATGCCCGCGGGAACCGATCAGGATAGTCGCGACATCGTGCCGCTCGGCCAGGATATCGAGGTCATATGCGGGCATGCCAAGCTCCATAGCGGTGACGACCTCGATCCCCTGTTCCTCAAGCAGGCTCTTCTGGTGCTCAAGCCGCGGTCCGGCCTTTTCCATCAGCAAATCTTCCAGGCCGGGCGTATTGGCAACGTATACCACATGGGCCAGGACGGCCTGTTTCAAGCCGATTGCCTTGAGTTCAGCGGCGCATTGGACCAGGCAGTCCGCCGCGGGTGATAAATCAGTAGCAATCAATATCTTCTCAAACACGTTATTCCATCCCGCCATCGTGTCTTTAACCTTATAAAGCCAGCGCGGTTTCCCGGAAATACCGCCGGTGAAACCAGAACGCCACGTGCACCAATCCGAGCATCACAGGCACCTCCACCAGCGGCCCGACGACCCCGGCAAAGGCAGCCCCGGAGTTAATCCCGAACACAGCCACGGAAACGGCGATGGCCAGCTCGAAATTGTTGCTGGAGGCGGTGAAGGCCAGGGTGGTGGACTTGCTATAGTCGGCGCCCACCTTCTTGCCCATGAAAAAGGAGACAACAAACATGACGACAAAGTAGATCCCCAACGGGATTGCAATGCGAACCACGTCAAAAGGTATTTGTACGATCAGGTTCCCTTTCAGGCTGAACATAACCACAATCGTAAACAGTAGCGCGATCAGAGTTATAGGGCTAATCCTCGGCACTACTGTGGCATGGTAGCGTTCCCGCCCCAGCAGCTTAACCCCGACGAGGCGGGTGACGGCTCCGGCGGCAAAAGGGATGCCCAAGTATATGAAAACGCTTTTGGCGATCTGGCTGATGCCAATGTCGACCACCGTTCCCTCAAGGCCGAATAGCGGTGGCAGCACGGTGATGAAGACCCAGGCATAAACACTGTAAAATAAGACTTGGAAGACGCTGTTTAAGGCCACCAGCCCGGCGGCGTACTCGGTATCTCCCTTGGCCAACTCGTTCCAGACGATGACCATGGCGATGCAGCGGGCCAGACCGATCATGATCACCCCGACCAAGTATTCGGGATAATTGTGCAGAAAGACAATCGCCAGCATGAACATCAAGACAGGACCAATGATCCAGTTCTGAAAAAGTGACAACCCCAGAATTCTCTTGTTCCTGAAAACCTCACCCATATCCTCGTATCTGACCTTGGCAAAAGGCGGGTATATCATCAGAATCAGACCGATGGCGATGGGAATGTTGGTTGTGCCTACAGAAAAAGAGTCGATGAAATCTTCCACCCTGGGAATGAAATATCCGGCCGCGACCCCGGCGGCCATGGCCGTGAAGATCCACAGGGTCAGATATGTGTCGAGAAACGAAAGCTTCCTGCTGACACCGGAAGTCATCTCATTCCCCCTTGGATTCAGGCATTAACTCATGCTTGAAATAGTCGTTCATCCGCCCGCGGATCTCGTCGCGAACGCGGCGGAACTCCCTCAAAACTTCCTGTTCACTCCCTGTTGCCCTGGCGGGGTCGGGGAAACTAACGTGCAGACGCTTCCCACCCCCGAAATAAACGGGGCAATTCTTGTTGGCATCATTACACAGGGTGATGACGTAATCGAAGTGCTCACTTTCATATTTGCTGATGTGATCTGAAGTGCTACGACTGATATCGATGCCGGTTTCAGACATCACCTTGACTGCGAATACGTTTAATCCCTGGGGGTCTGTTCCGGCAGAATATGCCTCTATCCCTGCGGCAAAATCATGATTGACCAGCCCTTCAGCCATTTGGCTGCGGGCCGAATTGCCGGTACAAAGGAACAAGACTTTCTTTTTCATCAAGTATGCCTCCGGTATATGTTCATACTATCCGGATAAACGGATAAGGCAAGTTAAAAAAATTTTTCAGCAGGCCGCCCCTTGTTTCCGCGCCAAAAACGCCCGCAGTTTTTGCTGATCGTTCTTGACCTGAGAAATATCTGAAAGATTTTTCCTAAGAAGTGTTTGAATATCCTTCTGGAGAATGCTTTCACTATCCGTAAGGCGATAATGCATCCAAATTCCCTGGCGACGATCGCTGACAAGTCCCGAGTTCTTCAAATAAGCCAGATGACGGGATACGGTCGACTGGGGAAGATTTAAAATAGCCACCAGATCACAAACACACAGTTCTCCTTCCACAAGAAGGCCTATAATCCGCAAGCGGGTTTCATCTGAAAGGGCTTTAAAAATTTGTGCGGTCTGCTTCATGAAGACAATATATCCGCTTGGGCGGATGTAGTCAAGATTTTCCATTAGTTATATTTGATTCAGACGGCGGCATTATGGAAGCCGTCTTTCGCAAATTAAGCGACCATGCAATTATCCGCTCTTTTAAGCTGATTCAGGATACGTAAGTTCGAATACGCGCCGACAAGGCCCGCCACTTTCAGACCCCTCCAAAAATGGCTTGCCCCGGCCAAGCCATTTTTTATAGTCATTAATCATGACGGCACAGCGAGTTCGAACCGGTAATTATCACCGATGAAAGTAGATAGGTTGCAGTAAAACTTACAGTTACGTTAGAGTATGCTTGTAGCTACGATCTGCCACCTCCAATTGCATGACGTGTCCGAATCCACGGCGGATGAGCATGCCGGCATTTCCATTGTCGCTACCGAGCCACGAAGAATATGTACAAAAGGAGAGTCAATGATGGAATCGCTTGTTACCCGTGTCGAGATTGCCGATTGTATCGCTGATACATTTCAGGACGGTGAGGCGACCCGGGTGAAACTCGTCGAACGCGCCACCGCCAGGAGCGCAAGGCCGGAGGTTTTAGCCACTCTGGAAAGCCTTCCCGACCGAAAATATGCAACCTTGCGCGACTTGTGGCATTATCTGCCAGATGTACCGGTAGAGCTCACGGTTAAATAATGAAGACGAAACAAAGCAAAAATCTTAGTGATATGTCCAGCATCGTGAGCGGGCAGGAGATGCAGATCGGTCATGTGGCCGAGCGCGCCGGCCTGTCGCTCAGGACGATCCGCTACTACGAAGAAGAAGGTCTGGTCATACCGGCGACCAGGTCGGCAGGTGGCTTTCGTCTCTACACGGAAGCCGATTGCGAGAGGCTTCAATTGATCAAGCAGATGAAGCCGCTCAGCTTCAGTCTGGACGAGATTCGTGAATTGCTGCATATCCTCGATCAGTTGGGTACCGGCGCCAGGCATGAGGTTGATGGTCCCCTGGTCGGGCGACTGCATGATTTCGCGCAGATCTCCGAAGAGCGGTGTGAGAAACTCCGTAAACAATTGGCGGCCTCTGCCAGCTTTGCTGAAATGCTAAAAAAGAAATTGAAACAGGCAAGTGCTCGCGGGGCGTGACTGGTGAATGATTTGCCCGCGGCTGAGGTCGGCAAGCAGGCAACCCGCCGGCGCACCTTTGCGGTTATCAGCCACCCGGATGCCGGAAAATCCACCCTCACCGAGGCCCTTGCCCTTCACGCTAAGGTCATCAGCGAAGCGGGCGCGGTGCACGGCAAGTCGGGACGGCGCGGGGTGACCAGTGACTGGATGACGATGGAGCGGGAACGCGGCATTTCGGTCACGTCAGCTGTTCTGCAGTTCTCTTACCGGGGCAGGGTGCTAAATCTGCTGGACACCCCCGGTCACGCCGACTTTTCAGAAGATACATACAGAGTGCTGGCCGCAGTGGACTGCGCCGTGATGCTGCTTGACGCCGCCAAGGGCCTGGAGTCTCAGACCCTCAAACTTTTTGATGTCTGCAGGCATCGCCGGCTACCCGTTGTCACATTCATCAATAAGTGGGACCACCCCGGCCGGGATGCTCTCGGCTTGCTTGATGAGATCGAGCGACGCCTGGGCATACAGCCAACACCTGTCACTTGGCCGGTCGGCCTGGCCGGTGACATGCAAGGGCTGATCGATCGCCGCCGGCCGGCAAACATGATGAATTTCACTCGCGCTCCAGGCGGCGCCCAACCGGCCGAGCGGCATGACCTGTCTATCGACGATAATTCAATAGAAGAATTTTCGGGCTTGAGAGCCGCCATCGAGGAACTGGAACTGCTCGATGGCATCGGCGCGTTCCACGATCCGGCCCGGTTTCTGACAGGTAAATCCACGCCGGTCTTTTTCGGATCAGCTATCTCAAATATCGGGGTAAATCTTCTTCTTGATGCTCTGGTCGATCTTGCCCCCGCACCTGCGCCGCGATCCGCTCATGACGGCACGTTGCGGGATATAGAAGCGCCTTTTTCCGGACTTGTTTTTAAGGTGCAGGCTAACATGAATCGGGCTCACCGGGACCGGATCGCCTTTGTGCGGGTCTGCTCAGGCGTTTTTGAAAGAGGAATGATTCTCACACGGGCAGCTACAGGCCGGTCGTTCACTACCAAATATGCACATGCCATTTTCGGCAAGGACCGGGTCACGGTAGAACGCGCTTATCCGGGTGACATTGTTGGCATCGTGAACGCCGGGAGTCTCGTATCCGGTGACACTCTTTACCATGAGGAGCCGGTTGAGTTTCCCCCGATGCCGATTTTTGCCCCCGAGCACTTCGCGGTGATCCGCTCAAAAGACCTGACCCGGTCAAAACAATTTCATCGCGGGATGGAACAACTTGAAGCCGAAGGGGTGATACAGGTAATGCTCTCGGATCAAAGAGGGCGTCAAGCGCCGGTGCTTGCCGCCGTCGGCCCAATGCAATTCGATGTGGTTCTTCATCGGCTTCAGCATGAATATGGAGCGCCGGCCTCGCTGGAACAACTGGATTACCGGATAGTGCGCCGCACGGATAAAGCCGGCCGGGACCTTCTCAGGAGTTCGCGCGAAACAGAAGTATTGACACGAAACCGCGATGGCGAACTGCTCGCTATTTTCCCCAATGAGTGGCGCCTGGACCGGATCACCCGCGACCTGCCCGATCTGACGCTCGAACCCCTTGTCGCTGCAACTGTGTAGTGGTCCAGCTTTGCTTGCGTTTCCTTTTCTCGACAGGAGCAGAGTCACTAGACGTGAAATTCCATAATCCATGATTGAGAATAATGAGATCGCATGTTTAACCAACCAGAGGCGTTGCACTCTCTGTGGTTCGAACATTGTTTTGTTTTGTGACACAGATGGCAAATCGTATTACCGGTGCGCCGATTGTTCCTCAATCCTCATGGATCCTCTTAGCCTGCCTTCTCGTGAAGAAGAAAGGAGGCGGTATCAAGAACACAACAATGATGTCGAAGATCGAAGATATCAGGAGTTTGTGGCGCCCATCGTGAACGAAATTCAAAGAAATTTCAATCAGGAACATGCGGGACTGGACTTTGGGGCGGGACCGGGCCCCGTCGTAACAAAGCTCTTGCGAGACAGCGGATTTACTGTCGAATTATACGATCCCCTGTTTTGGGCTAATCCTGAGGCGCTCAGGACCAGGTATGATTACATTGCATGCTGTGAGGTAATAGAGCATTTCCACAGCCCACGAAAAGAATTCGCATTGCTGCATTCCCTGCTTAAGCCAGGCGGGGCGCTTTATTGCATGACCGAGCCCTACTCTGAGGATATAGATTTCGGGAAATGGTATTACAAGAGCGATCAAAGTCACGTGTTCTTTTATACCAAGGATACTTTTGAATGGGTCCGATCCCACATGCGTTTTTCCAAATTGAGAATCAAAGGCAGGCTCGTACAGTTTTATCGTTAAGGCCTAAGACTGAATTACCCTTTCCGGCTGATCCAGGATATACAGGTTCGAATACCTGCCGGTAAGGTCCAAGGACTTTCTTACCCACTCAGAAATGGCTTTGTTAAGCCATCTTTTTTCTGAACATATCGATGACAAAGCTTGCCGGGTTCGAACCTTTCAGCTCGAAATGGCCGACGTCCATTCAAATAATTCGGCGGATGGTTCCAGCCAGGGTACGAGATAAAAATTATTTGAAAGCGTCTCGGCTTCCCTTATGAAACGATCTTCCTGCGACCTCCTTGCAGAAAGGACCGGGTCGATGATTTCAAGAGGAAGCAGGCTCTGATTGATTATCCAACCGTATGGTTCGATGTTCGCCCGCCGCAGATCATCCTGCAAAGCCTGGGCTTCATGAACGGGCGTCGCCTCAGGCAGAGTCACGACCAGCGTCTTCGTGAATTGAGGATCGCGCAATCTGGGTAGTAATTGACGAACTGCGTCCGGCAGTTCGCTCATCGTTTTTGACACCTGCCGGTGATAGGTTTCGGCAGCATCCAGCAAGAGAAGCGTGTGCCCGGTTGGAGCAGTGTCTATCACGACGAAACCATCTAGACCTTTTTCCACCTCATGAGCAAATGCCTGAAAGACGGCAATTTCCTCGGTGCAGGGGGAGCGTAAATCTTCTTCCAGTAACGCCCTTCCCTGATTATCGAGCGTGGCACCAACGGTAGCCATGACTTGCGCAGAGTATGCTGCCGTCTCGACCTCGGGATCGATACGGCTGATCGTGAGTCCCTCAATGGCCTTTCCAACCGCGGCTTCCACATGCGCGGCCGGATCTGTTGTCGTCAGATGGACCCGATGACCCTTTTGTGCCAGTTGCACCGCCAAGGTTGCAGCAATTGTGGTTTTGCCAACGCCGCCTTTACCCATGGTCATAATCACGCCTTTTCCAGATTTTGCCATATCAGCTGTTAGACCGTCGAGCGTTGCGTGACGCACCTTGACGCCTACCCTGGATGAAGCGGCCGGCTCCGCCAGGGTCACCGCGGATCTATCTTCCTCAAGAAACCGGCGCAGTGAGTCAACGCCAAGCATGGGCACGGATGCCAGCTTCACGTCGACGCGGGGCAGTGCCTTAAGAGCAGCAGGCATCGCTTCAAGTGCGGTCTGGCACCTCTTGGCCATAGCTGCTGCGACAGCGTCGTCCTCATTGCCAGCCTGGAACAGTCCGTTGACAAGCAGAATCTGGTTTTCGATTCCGAGATCAGCAAGTTCACCCGCTGCCCGGGCCGCCTCTGACAGGGCGCTTTCCTCCGGGCGGCTGACCACGATAATGGTGGTAAGCTCAGGATCGGCGAGCGCCGCGCGAGTGTTGGCGTACACTTCTTTTTGGGCATCCAGGCCAGACAGGGGGCCCAGACACGATGTGCCGCCCACGTTCCCGGCAAGGAAATCGCTCCAGGCTGCGGGAAGTTCCAGCAGACGCAATGTATGTCCGGTCGGAGCCGTGTCAAAAACGATGTGATCGTATCCATCCGGACCGTTGCCGCCGAGCAGTTTGGTGAATTCATCAAAGGCGGCTATCTCGACTGTGCAGGCGCCGGAAAGCTGCTCCTCGATACTGGCAATCGCTTCGGCCGGCAGTGACTCGCGGTATGGGCCAACGACGCTTTCTCGATATGCGGTCGCAGCGGCCACTGGATCGATATTCATAGCCGTGAGGCCCGGGACCGAAGGAATCTCTGTTCCTTGGGCAGACAGCTTGACGTCAAGCACTTCATCAAGATTCGAAGCCGGGTCCGTGCTCACCAAAAGCACCTTGAGGCCGCGGTCTGCCAGGGCTATGGCAGTGGCCGCGGCAGTCGTGGTTTTGCCGACGCCGCCCTTTCCGGTGAAGAACAGGTTGTGTGTTGGTTGATCGAGGAACTTCATGGCTGCTCCTAACAACATCCGGGACCGCAGTCTGATGCATCGGCCGGCTGGCAGCGGGACGTTTCAATGGCTTCCTGGCCATCATTAAGATCGATGTCAATGCCTCTCGTGCCGAGCGCCTGCCGCCACTCTTCCGTAGTCGGATAGCGATGCTCGATAATGAGCTCGCCATCGATGTACACGACCGGAAGAGCCTGTGGCCCCTGTTCTTTGAGCACCTCGCCGATCGCGGCATTTTTGGCGAATGCGTCCAGATTGGTTGAGAGGTTATAACGGTTGACTTCAACTTTCCCTGCGCCCTGCTCCTCTATGAGCCGGAGAGTCTCCTGCAGCTTGACCAGCTTGGGGTCGACAGACGGTCCACAGACCCCGCTGGAGCAGCACATCGCCGGTTCAAACAATTCGATTTTCATTTTTCTTCCTTTCCTGTTAGTCGTTTTTGGCTAGATTTTTCAGAGGCGCTGATCGTATCGCCGGAATAAACAAAACCGGCACCTCGATACCGCGCGCGACCTCATTGGCAACGCATCCGAAAAGCACCTCAAACTTGCTGATGTGTTTGGATGTCTTTTCACCTAAATCGATCCAACCTCCCTCATCACCTGGACCGCTTTCTTATTCAGGACCTGAGGTCGGCACCAGCTGAAGCCTCGAACTTGCCGCGAAATCATATTGACGAGTCCATCTGCTATCTGACTGCGCGCGGAATTGCCGGTGCATAAGCAAAGTGCCTTCTTTTTCATCTGTCTCCCTTGCAGCCTGAATTATCAGGATGCACACACTTCTAACAAAAAAATTATCCGCATGTCGCGGCTTTTTCGGCCAGAAATTTTTTCAGGGCTTTCTGATCAGCCTGGATTTGCGGAATTCCGGCAAGCCGTTTACGCAGCATTTCGATCGTGTCCCGTTGCATTGAAGTCTCTCCCTGTGCGAGGCTATAGTGCATCCAGACTCCTTTTCGATTGTCATTCACCAGCCCGGAGTTTCTCAAGCATGCCAAATGGCGCGAGACGGTAGACTGCGGCAGGCCCAGCACTGCCACGAGATCACAAACGCACAGCTCACCCTGCAGCAGCAAGCCGAGAATACGCAGGCGCGTATCGTCTGAAAGAGCTTTAAAGAGTTGGGAAGTCTGTTTCATGCTAATAATGTATCCGCATAAGCGGATAAAGTCAAAAGAAAAAATTGTGGGTAAGCAATAGTTAACGGTCGTATTCAAAATCGGGGAGGAAAAGAGATTGCTCGATATAGCTTGCTACATGTCGCCTGGTTGTGCCTCAGAAGATCAATTAAGAGCAAATATCAATGTCGCTCTTGACAAAGAAAATCTAAGCGCCGAGGTAACGGTTCATCGCATTAATGACGACCAAGCGTTGAAGCTAGGGCTGACGGGCTCACCCTCCATCCTGATTAATGGCGAAGAGCTCCAACCTGCAGGAAACTCGGGTTTTTCGTGACGAATGTTCAGGGATGAGTCCGGCGGACTCGCAAACGTGCCATCTGTGGAGACGCTGAGAGCAGCAATGAGGGGCAAGCAGTGACCATTTTTGGTGGAGCCCAACGATGTGCCTGATTTCGGGAGGGTTTGCCTTATTTCGGATCCGCCAGGTGCGACAGTTCCTCTGGTAACAACGGTTTCAGAAGAATAAATAATTTTGGAGAAATTGAGACAGCAGAAATTAATAGAGCCACAGGGCGGTCAAGTAAACGGGAGGTGCTCGTGATGAGCCGCATAAAGATTACCCGGCCCACTGAAGCGGAGCTCAAAGAACTTGGGGCGGGGCAGTGGTCCGAGTGGAGTTGCGATGTATCCCGGTTCCCTTGGGAGTACGGGGCTGAGGAAACCTGCTACATCCACCAGGGCAGGGTGATCGTGGAGACGGAAGGCGGGGAAAGCGTGGAGATCAAGAAGGGAGATCTTGTCACGTTCCCTTCGGGAATGAAATGCGCCTGGGACGTGAAAGAGAAAATCAGCAAGGTCTATACGTTCAAATAACCGGTTCTATAGCCGGTTTTCAGTGAGCGGTTCCGCTTTAATGACACGGTTCGAAAAATACGGTTTCGGCTATCAATTGGCGCCGGGAATCTGCAAATAACTGGGGACATGACCATCAACGATTACAGCTTCGGCAGGATCGTCATAGACGGGAAAACATACGCATCGGATGTAATCGTCTTCCCCGAGCGGATCATGAACTGGTGGAGGCAGACCGGCCACAGCGTGGCGGCGGTTGACCTGGAAGAGATCATGCCGGACCGGCCGGAAGTGCTGATTGTCGGCACGGGAGCATACGGAGCGGTCGACATTCCGCCTGAGACACGTGATTACGTCGCCACCCGCAAAATCGAGATGATAGCCCTGCCAACCGCCGAAGCCTGTGACAGGTACAACCAGCTGAAGGAGAGGCGCCGCGTGGTGGCGGCCCTGCATCTGACCTGTTAGGGGATCCCGAAACTCACCGCGGCCTGAATATCATTTTCCCAACTGCGCCACACGGGATCAGGGAGGCAGCTCACACCCGATGCCCACGCCCGCTCTTACTGCTCGCAAGCGGCTCGTCCCCTGCCGCTTTCAATATGTTCGCGGCAGCATGGGAAGCGAAGGCCGGTTTGACACGAAACTTATCCAGGGCAAACGGATGACGAAAACAGGGCCGCCGAACGGCGGCCCTGTTTTTCTCTTATGTCAACAGCGTGCTGCGTTGCGCTATTTTATGGTTGCATCAGCGCGATCGAGGCATCGAGCAAGTCCTCGGTGTAGGCCGGGTTGTGGACGCCCTTGCTCCTGTCTTCCTTGGCGATCAGGATCCAGTTCCAGAGGGCGTAGGCCTGATCCTCCGGAGCCGAACTCACGTTTGGATGGGCCTCCGCCGGATCGGTGCTGCTAAGCAGGCCGGCGTTTACCAGGAGCGTGCCAAGCTGATCTATCTTCGCCTGGATCGCTGTCTGCCGCCCGCCTATGTCGAAGTTGGAGGCGCCCGCGTGGCAGGTGGTGCAGGCCGCGACGCTGGGCGTGAAGGTGTGGTTGTCATTCGCGCCCAGGTGGCAGCTTACACAGGTGTCTCCCACGAACGTGTAATGCCCCGCGGCTGAGCCTTCAAGCGCGGCGCCTCCGGTGCCGAGCAGCATCGAGCTCTGCGGGCCATGGTGGGGACCCCAGTGGCTGGAGATTCCCGTGACCTGGCCGTCAACTCCTACCGGAGCTGCGCGGCGGGGCTGGTGGCAGTTGGTGCACAGGTTGCCGCTGCCGCCGTCAAACGTCGTGCCCTCGATGGCGTAGAGGCCTACCGGCGCGGTGGTCTCCAGGGCCCAGTCGGTACCTGTGTAGGTTTCGTGGATCTGGTGACAGGCGCGGCAGCTCTGGCGGGTTGGACTGTGATCGCCAGTCGTGACCTGATTCGGGGATTGCCCCGCGGCCACCATGGCGCTGAAGGCGCCACCTGAGTGGCAGCCGGCGCAGCTAGCGTTTGTGCTCCGCAGATAGGCTGTCCCTGTTCCGTGCCCGGAATTTGCCCAGGCGGTCGCCTTTCCCTCGATCAGGGTATTGTTGGTGTGGCACTGCGCGCATGGAGGTTGATCCAGCGCCACTGCCGGCGAGTCCATGGATATGGCGGACACAAGGGCCATCATGGCTATCAAGACGGCAGGAGCCAGCGCCAAGGCCAGGTATTTGATACGTCTCTTGTGCTTTGTGCTCATACTTTCTCCCTTGGTCGATTGGTTGCGACTTAACCTCTGGTCCATTTACGGTTGGGTTCCGTACTCGTACGTTGTTCCACAGTTATCCTGAGCTGTGGCCCCGTTACTGGCACGGAAAGTCGAAACGCCTGACGGCACATTGTACTGAAGCGTTATCGGCGCTGAAGCGCCCGCGGTCATGTCACCAATAGAGGCCGGAAGAGGGCTGGCCACTGACACGCCGTTGTTGGCGCTGGAATTGGTCAGCATGACGTTGAAGGCGTTCGTGCCGCCGTTGCCGATGATGTAGTCGACCGACAGGAGCCGGCCGGTGTAATCAGCCAGGCTGGCCCAGTAGACATTATCAACCATGATGCTCAGCGCGGGCGCTCCGTCACACATCAGCGCGATCGAGGCATCGAGCAAGTCCTCGGTGTAGGCCGGGTTGTGGACGCCCTTGCTCCTGTCTTCCTTGGCGATCAGGATCCAGTTCCAGAGGGCGTAGGCCTGATCCTCCGGAGCCGAACTCACGTTTGGATGGGCCTCCGCCGGATCGGTGCTGCTAAGCAGGCCGGCGTTTACCAGGAGCGTGCCAAGCTGATCTATCTTCGCCTGGATCGCTGTCTGCCGCCCGCCTATGTCGAAGTTGGAGGCGCCCGCGTGGCAGGTGGTGCAGGCCGCGACGCTGGGCGTGAAGGTGTGGTTGTCATTCGCGCCCAGGTGGCAGCTTACACAGGTGTCTCCCACGAACGTGTAATGCCCCGCGGCTGAGCCTTCAAGCGCGGCGCCTCCGGTGCCGAGCAGCATCGAGCTCTGCGGGCCATGGTGGGGACCCCAGTGGCTGGAGATTCCCGTGACCTGGCCGTCAACTCCTACCGGAGCTGCGCGGCGGGGCTGGTGGCAGTTGGTGCACAGGTTGCCGCTGCCGCCGTCAAACGTCGTGCCCTCGATGGCGTAGAGGCCTACCGGCGCGGTGGTCTCCAGGGCCCAGTCGGTACCTGTGTAGGTTTCGTGGATCTGGTGACAGGCGCGGCAGCTCTGGCGGGTTGGACTGTGATCGCCAGTCGTGACCTGATTCGGGGATTGCCCCGCGGCCACCATGGCGCTGAAGGCGCCACCTGAGTGGCAGCCGGCGCAGCCAGCGTTTGTGCTCCGCAGATAGGCTGTCCCTGTTCCGTGCCCGGAACCTGACCAGGCGGTCGCCTTGCCGGTGATCAAGGTCGTGTCGTTATGGCAATCCGTGCATGTCTCAAATTCCGCGGGCACCTGCGACTCCTCCCCCTGTCCCATGGACATGGTGGGCACCAGGACCATCAGGACTATCAACAGGGCAGGAGCCAGAGTAAACGTCAGATATTTAAAACCTCTCTTCTGGTTTATGCTCATCCTTTCTCCCTTGAGTGGCTGGTTGCGAATAACCTCGGCCGGTTTCTGATAGGCTTTCCTCCTTCGCTTCGATGATTTTGCATTCGAAACAGCCCAACGAGGCCACTATTTGCACCTCACAAGGCTGTTATGGGTAGATATCAACGGGAAAGCAACGGTTTCCCTTCAATTCCGTGCCTCCCGTGTTTAAAAAAACGTACATCAATGGGTCATGGACAAATGTCCCGAGCAGAAATGTACATTTGATATGTATATTCGTCCCGGAGAATGTTAATAAGTATGAAGTTCATTTAAAGAAATTGTATATAGGGGAATTCCCCTATTTTCATTAATAGAAGTGGTTACATAGCTTTTTCGTTCCATATTGTGTGATTTGCTACAGGGGCTCAGGGCATAATAAGAAAACAGCAGCTTGTACCTCTTCATGAATCGGAATCCGTCCTGGTTCAGAGAGCCGCCTGCTGTTCGCCCGGGGAAACGAACAAAAGCCCATGATTAGAACAGAAAAATTAACCAAGACCTACAATAATTTCCGGGCAGTGGATGAGCTTGATTTGAAGGTCGAAGCGGGGGAGTTGTTCGGTTTCCTGGGCCCCAACGGCGCCGGCAAGACCACCACCATCCGCATGCTCACAACTCTGACCAGGCCCACGGGAGGCGAAGCCTGGATTAACGAGTTTAACGTGAGCACCCAGAAATTCCGGGCGAAGCAGGCTTTCGGGGTCGTGCAGCAGCATGTGAGCCTTGACCGGGAGCTGACGGTATGGGAAAGCATGGAGCTGCACGCCCGCCTGCACCATATCGCACGCGCGGAACGGCGGCGGCGAATTTCGGAGCTGCTCGACTACGTGGACCTCGCGGGTCACTACCGCAACATCGTTGACGAGCTCTCAGGGGGCATGAAGAGGAGGTTGATGATTGCCAGGGCGCTGCTGCACCGCCCCCGGCTGCTGTTTCTGGACGAGCCGACCGTCGGCCTGGACGCCCAGGTGAGGCGGCGCCTCTGGGACCTGATCCGGCGCATGAATCTTGACGGAGCCACTGTCTTTCTTACGACTCACTACATAGAGGAAGCCGAGGCCCTCTGCGGCCGCGTGGGGATAATTCATCAGGGAAAGCTCATAGCCCTTGACCGCCCCCAGGAGCTGAGGCGGAAAGTGGGAATGGTGGCGGTGGAAACTGTCTCCGACGGCAAGGGCAGCGACTACCGGTATTTCGCCGATCGTGAAACAGCCGGCGCCTATGTCCGGACGCTGCCGCGCGAGGTGAGGACGCTGGTCATGCGCGACTCCAACCTGGAAGATGTATTTATCGAGTTGACCGGCAGGAAAGTGAAAGAGTGAAGATGGCGACTTTCTTTCAGGACGTCTATTCCGTCTGGTGGGCCGATTTGCGGCTCCTGCGGCATCTCTGGCTTCGCTTTCTCATCACCAGCCTGGTCAGCCCCCTGCTTTACCTCGCCGCGTTCGGCTACGGCCTGGGCAGGAATATAGAGGTAGAGGGCGCTCCCTACCTGAATTTTGTCATACCAGGGATCATCGCCTTGACCGCGATGAACACGAGCTTTAACTACGCGGGAAACAAGCTCAACGTCGACCGGCTCTTTTACAAGAGTTTCGACGAATTGCTGATGGCTCCCATCACTGGCCTTTCACTAATTCTGGGAAAATCAATGATCGGCATCCTGCGCGGGTTCGTGGTGGCCCTGCTGTTCCTGCTGATCGGGGCCGTCGTGACCCAGGCGCAGGCGGGACCGTTATTCTTATTCACGCTCCTGCTCACCTGCCTGACCTTTTCCTTTTTGGGAATTGCGGCGGCGCTGATGGCAAAATCCCATCAGGACATGGCCACTTTCAGCAGCCTGATACTTCTGCCCATGACTTTTCTGGGCGGGACTTTCTTTTCTGTGGACCAGCTGCCGGAACTGATGCGCCTGTTCGTATACATTATCCCGGTGACCCACGCCAGCCAGTGTCTGAGGGCGTCTTTTTTAGGGAACCCGTTTCCCTGGCTTTCCCTGCTGGTGTTGGGCGGCTATGCTTTGGTCTTCTTTGCCGCCTGCATGCAGCTGCTCAGAAGGGCAAGCGTCTAGGATGCCGACTGATTCCCGCGGAAATGGCGGCGATTCATCCCAGGGCCAAGTCGGGTATCACAGCTTTTCAGCGGCCTTCCTGGCCAGGTCCTTCACTTCCTCCTCCTTGGAAACGGCATCCGGCACGTCTTCACCCGTGGTGAAATAGCTAAGGTTCACCGTCTTTCCATCCTGCACCCACTCGATATCGACCCCGGCTATGCTGTGCACCCTGATCGCGCCCTTCTCGCCTAGCTCGAAAGGCTGCGAGTCCTCGGTGGGAGCGTAGTACATTTCGCCGTCCCAGACACGGAACTGGAGCAGCTGGCTGGAAGTCTCCGTGTCAGCAGACCAGAGGCACTCGCCTATCATGTTCGGATCGGCGATCAGGGAAGCGCTTGCCTCACTGCTGGCGGTATCGCCGAACAGGTCACTGGCATCCTGCTGGGTTACAATGCTGCAGGCATCGACTGAATCCGCGCCGGCCACCGGTCCAGGGGTTTCCTCTCCAGCGCCGTCGCCATCCTCGTCTCCGCAGCCGGCTGCGAGGACAACTGTCGTCAGGACGATGACCGCAATAATTGTGCATTTTTTTAACCAATCAGCTCTCAATTCATCACTCCTTTTGTCGAACCTTTACGGACTGGCCTGCGCGCCGGCGGTCCTCTCTTCCTGGCGGGAGGAGGGCGGGCAGAAACATTAATACAACTATTTGCCTGATTTGTGAAGCAATTGTGGGTGCGAATGGTAAGCCCCCGGTTTCAGGGAACCGGTCTGTATCAAATTTCGCGCCGCGAAGCACGGAAGGATCGCCGGCCTCGATATCAACCTTCTGAGGCATGTCGCGATTGGCGGCGACCCGTGACTTAAAGTAATATTATTGATTCGCGTCTATCGAAAGCAGGGAACATGGCTGAGAAAAATCACCGCGTGGTGAAGGCTTATCAAAACATCGGTTTTCTGAAGGATAGCGATGCCCGTTCGCTCAGGATCCTTTCGGAATACCTGGAACCCCAGAGCCGCTTGTCCCGGTTCAATATCGTGGATACCATCGTGTTCATGGGCTCCGCCCGCATCATCCCGCCAGAGCAGGCCGAAGCGGAGCTCGAGGCGGCCAAAGAGGGACACGGAGATGTCGAGCGGGCCGAGTTGCGCCTGGAGATGTCTCATTACTACGAAGCCGCCAGCGACCTGGCGGAGCGGCTGACCTCATGGTCCAAGGAGCTCAACGGCACAGAGCGACGTTTCATCGTTTGCACCGGAGGCGGGCCAGGCATCATGGCGGCGGCCAACCGGGGAGCCTCCCGGGCGCGCGGTTTGAATATAGGCATGGCCATATCCATCCCCGAGGAGCAGTTGATCAATCCTTACGTCACCAGGGATCTGGCCTTCCAGTTTCATTATTTCTTCATGCGGAAGTTCTGGCTGGTTTACCTGGCCAAGGCGGTCATTTTCTTCCCGGGCGGTTTCGGCACCCTGGACGAGTTGTTCGAGTTGCTGACGCTGTTGAAGACGGAAAAGATCCGCAAGCATCTGCCAGTGGTGCTTTTCGGCAAGAAGTACTGGGACGAGGTGATCAATTTCGACGCGCTCATCAAATACAGCAACGTCGACCCGGGAGACAGGAACCTGGTGTTCAGCACCGATTCAGTGGAGGATGCTTATACATATCTCACGGACGAATTGACCAAGTTCGCCATGGGAGAAAAGGGCGTCACCCTGTAACCGGGGCTGCTGGCCGAGAGACGCAAGGCGCGGAAGATGCTTGATCTGGCCCCCTCTATCGGGGATTGATGCCGACATGGATTCCGAGATGACTCATCTGGCACGTCTGGCGCTGGTCGCCTTCCTCTTTACGTTCATCTTCGCAAGGACCAGCGTCTATTTCATGAGCAAAGGGACCGTAAGGAACTTATTCTTTCATTTGAGGGGCACGCATATCCATCATCTCAATTTCGGCATCTTTCTGCTGGCCGGCGTGGCCGCTTACCTGTTGTTCTGGCGCCCCGGCAGTCCCGGGGTTGACATCGCCGCCCTGGTCTACGGCTCCGGGATGGCGCTCACATTTGACGAATTCGGGATGTGGCTGCATCTTCAGGATAACTACTGGCAGCGGGCCAGCTGGGACGCCATCGGCGTGATTGCCGCCCTCCTGGCGCTTATCGCCTTTGCCCCGTCAGTCTATGACTTCCGCTTGCATCACTGGCTGATAGCCGGGGCTCTGGCGGCAGCCGTCACATATTTTGCCCTTTTCCT
>JACUUL010000045.1 GCA_014859345.1 Thermoleophilia bacterium | reverse complement strand
CGTCGACAGGATTCCGGCTGTCCTGGATGAGCCGATATTCATTCAGAAAAGCCATGCTCCTCTTCAGGCAAGTTTTAACCCGGGAAACGCCTTTGCCGGAAGTGCCTCTTCAGCAGGGTCTTCGTTTGCCCGAATGGTTACGGGGGCGGGCTTTCCCGTGGATTCGCCTGCCTCCATTCCCGTTCGCGCAGGAGTTTCCATTTTCGATGAGCCTGCGCCCGTCCTGTACACGTGGTCCCCGGTTCTCCCCGGCGGAATGGTGGTGAAGCTGGCAACGGGGCATCCGGTTCCTGATTCAGGCAGAGGCGCCAAGTTGAAAGGCGGCGTGCGCCCGTACGCGGCGGCCGGCGCCGCGCTGCTGCTTTCGGCAGCCGCGGCCATCGGCGGCAGGCTGGCCGGGAGGGAGGCTCCCAAACCTGCTTTGGCCTCGCCGCCGGGAGTGCTAGTATAGCAACTGGCCACTGGACCCGGGCCGTTCAAGGCATTGAATACCTTCTATGTAACAACACCTATATATTATGTCAACGACGTGCCGCACATCGGTCATGCCTACACGACCATCGCAGCCGATGTCCTGGCCCGCTACCACCGTCAGCTAGGCGACGATGTATTCTTTCTGACCGGAACAGACGAGCACGGCAACCCGGCTGCCCAGGCAGCCAGAAAGAAGGGGATAACGCCGCAGGAATACGTGGACGGGATGGTGGGAAAGTTCCGGGCTCTGGCCGAACGCGTAAACGCCACCAATGACTTTTTCATCCGCACCACTGATCCGGAGCACCGCCAGGCGGTGCAGAACTTCATCCAGCAGCTTTACGACAAGGGCGACATCTACCTCAAATCGTACGAAGGCCTGTATTGCGCCGCCTGTGAGGCCTTCTATGCCGAAAAGGACCTGATGGACGGAAAATGTCCGGACCACGGCACGGCGCCGGAGCTGATCAAGGAAAATAACTACTTCTTCCGTCTTTCCAGCTACCAGGAACGGCTCATCGAGCACTATGAGAATCATCCGGACTTCATATATCCCGCCACCCGCTTTAACGAAGCGCGAAGCTTTGTCATGCAGGGACTGGAGGATATCAGCATCAGCCGGGCTACCCTGGAATGGGGCATACCGATTCCCTGGGACAAGAGTCAGGTGGTGTACGTGTGGGTGGATGCCCTGCTCAACTACATCAGCGCGCTTGCCTACGCCCGCCGGGAGAACCTGGTGCCCCGGTTCTGGCCGGCCGACTACCACCTGATGGCCAAGGATATCCTCAAATTCCATGCCGTCATCTGGCCGGCGCTGCTGATGGCGGCCGGCTACGAGCTTCCCCGGCACCTCTTCATTCACGGGTATCTGTTGATGGGCGGCCAGAAGATGAGCAAGACCCGCGGGAACGTATTGGATCCATTCACCATCATGGACAAGTATGGAGTCGATGCCTTTCGTTTCTACTGTTTCCGGGAGGTAAACTTCGGCCAGGACGGTGTGGTTTCGATGGATGGATTCGAATCACGCTATAACACCGAGCTGGCCAATGAGCTTGGCAACCTGCTGTCGCGGACGGCGGCCATGATAGGCAAATACGCGGACGGCAGGGTGCCGGCGCCGCCGGCGCAAACCCGTGAATTCGCGGAGGGCGTGCAGAAGCTGGGCATTGGCGTGGCGCGCGCCATGTCGCTGGCAGAACTGACTGCGGCCCTGGAGAAGATCTGGCAATTCGTCCGCAGCCTCAACAAATATATAGAGGACAGCGCTCCCTGGAAGATGGCCAGTGAAGAATCGCGGCGCTCCGAGCTGGATCAGGTGCTTTACAACCTGGCGGAAGGCCTGAGAATATGCGCCATTCTTCTCAATCCCTTCATCCCGGAAGCTGCCGCTGAGATACTCAGACGGCTTGGATTGCGCGCCAGTCCGGAAGATATGCGTATGGAAAAAGCGGAGTGGGGGATAACCGAGCCCGGGGCGAATGTTGCCTTCGGCGATCCCCTCTTCCCAAAGCTTGACTAGAAGCAGGCCGCGCGGTGACCTTGCTTGTAGACTGCCACGCCCACCTGGGCATGAGCGACGACCCCGGCCTGGCGGTCTCCGAAGCAAGAGAGCGCGGGGTGGGACATATCATCGCTGTCGGTTTTGACCTGAAGACCAGCAGGCAGGCGGTGGACATCGCCCGGCGGCATGCGGGGGTCAGCGCGGCCGTGGGCATGCACCCCCACGACGCCTCCAGTCTGGACAGCCGGACAATCGCTGAGCTTAAATCTCTGGCTGCGGCGCCAGAAGTGGTGGCAATCGGCGAGACAGGGCTGGATTATTACCGGGACAGGTCTCCACGGGACCGCCAGCAAGAGGCTTTTAAAAGGCAAATTGGCCTGGCACATGAGACGGGACAGACTCTGATGGTCCATTCCAGGGAAGCCCCGGACGATACAATGGCCATCCTGGAGACAGAGGCGTCAGGCCTGCGCGTGATGCTGCATTGCTTCCCGCTTTACGGGCAAGTGGATGAATGCGCCGCTCGCGGCTACTACATGTCGATAGCCGGGAACGTCACCTTCCCCAAGGCAACCGCGCTTCGCGAGTCGGTCAGAAAGATTCCCGCCAATCTGCTCCTGACCGAAACCGACTCCCCGTGGCTGACGCCCGTCCCTTTCCGCGGCAAGACCAACCAGCCCGCCTATATCCGCTTCATCATCGCGGAGCTCTCGCTTCTGCGCCAGACTTCTCCGGATGATCTGATCCGGCAGGTTCATGCCAACTTCTGTGCCGCTTTCGCCATCCGCTGAAACCGGGCTTCCGCCAGGACAGCTGCGGCTTTCCGGTCTGGAACGAGCCGCTCTTCTCACCGGCCCTGGACCGGCCCTGTTCCGTCCCGTCCCCTTGGACAGGCGAAGGTTTGCCTCACACCACTCTCCGGGAATAAAATTGTATTAATGTTGACTATACAATTTAACAATAATATTCTTTATCGCCGTGCTCATTTCGTCCAAAAGTGAATACGGGCTCCGAGCGCTGGTGGATATCGCCCAGAACGATGGCAGCAAGCCGGTGACCAGGTCGGTGATTGCCGAAAGACAGGACATCCCGCTGCCATACCTCACGCAAGTGCTGCGCTCACTCGTTAACGGCGGCCTGCTCAAAAGCAACCGGGGGCCTGCCGGCGGGTACACCTTGAAGAAGAAGCCGCACGAGATCAGCATACTGGACGTGATCACGCTGCTGCAGGGGCCGGTTTTGCCCAGCAGTTGCACCGGCCAGCAGGAATCTGACCCTGCCTGCGACCGTTACTCGGTCTGCGGGTTGGCCAGCGTCTGGTCCGAGCTTAAGTCCGCTAATGAGGATGTTCTGGGAAGAACAAGCCTTAAGGACGTAATGACCGGCCGGCACGAGTCCCCAGCCGAATCCGTGTCAGAGGTCAGGCTGGACTGCATCGGCGTTTCCTGCCCTCTTCCCATCGTCAGAGTCGCTGAGAAGATAAGGGAACTGGGTCCTGGGGAGATGCTGGAGGTATGGGTGGATGATGAGGGGGCCAGGGCGGACATTCCAGCCTGGTGCACGGGCACTGGCAACGAACTTGTGGCACGGGAGGAGTTCGGCAGCCAGACGAAGTTCCTGATTCGCAAGACGTCGTGATCCCGGGCATGGAGCAAGTGAAACGGAGTGAGGCTTGATGACTCGAGACGGCAAAGGAGGCCAAGAGCATGGATAAGGCAATCTTCATGGATAACGCCGCTACCACCCGGACAGATCCGGAGGTCCTGTCGGCCATGATTCCTTATTATCAGGAGAGTTTCGGCAGCCCGGCCACGCTATATGCTCTGGGCTCTGAGGCCAAGCAGGCCATCGAACTCGCCCGGCAGAGGACAGCCGACCTGATCGGAGCCGATCAGAAAGAGATATTCTTTACCAGCGGCGCGACGGAGTCCAACAACTGGGCCATCCGCGGCGTGGCCGAGGCGCGGGAGGACAAGGGGCGCCATATCATTTCAAACCAGGCCGAGCACCATTCCATCCTGATGCCCCTGAAACACCTGCAAAAACGCGGGTGGGAGGTCACGCTGCTGCCCGTTGACGCCGATGGACTGGTAGATCCCGCTGCGGTTAAGGCCGCCATCCGCGACGATACTGTCCTGATATCCATCGTGCACGCCAACCATGAAATCGGAACCATCCAGCCGGTCGAGGAGATTGCCGGGATTGCCCGGGAAAAACAGGTAACTTTCCACGTGAACGGCGCCCAGACTGCCGGTCACGTTCCGGTTGATGTCGCCCGGCTCGGCTGCGACCTTTTCTCTCTCTCGGCGCATAAGTTTTACGGGCCCAAGGGCGCCGGAGCCCTCTGGGTGCGCCGCGGCGTGCGCATTACGCCGCTGCTGATGGGCGGGGCCCAGGAGAAAAAGCGCAGGGCGGGCACCCACAACGTGCCCGGCATCGTGGGATTGGGCAAGGCGGCGGAGCTGGCCAGGGGCAATCTTGAAAACGAGTCCAGAAGGCTTACCGATATCAGGGATTACATCATCGGCAGGATCGAGAGCAGCATGGAGGATATACGTTTAAACGGCCACCGCAGCCGCAGGCTGCCCAATAACGTAAACTTCTCCATCGAGGGCATCGAGGGCGAATCGATCATGCTGTCGCTTTCATACCCCACTGCCAAGGGAGCCCGGCCCGTGTATATCTCCACCGGGTCGGCCTGTGTTTCCGGCACCCTGGAGCCCTCTCACATTCTGCTGGCGCTCGGCCTGCCCGCGGAGCTGGCCCATGGATCGGTCAGGATCAGCCTCTCGAAGGAGAGCACGCGAGAGGATGCCGAATACGCCGTCAAGGCACTGGCAGAGGTATGTGAGCGGCTTCGGGCCATGTCGCCCATATACAAGCGGGGCGCCAAGCAGTGCGCCAGCGGCAGCGACGGGCGCGATTGCGAGGCGGCGAGCTAGGGATTTTCTGTTTTTGACCGGCAACTCGAAAGAGGAATGTTTCTTTAACTGGAGGAGAAATGTATACGGAAAAAGTCATGGATCACTTTCAGAATCCCCGCAACATGGGAGAGGTGGATCATCCCGACGGGGTAGGGGAGGTAGGCAATCCCCAGTGCGGCGATGTCATGCGAATCACCATCAAGGTGGACGATGAAGACCGCATCGAAGACATCAAATTCAAGACATTGGGCTGCGGAGCCGCCATCGCCACCAGCAGCATGGTGACGGAGATGGCCAAGGGCAAAACCCTTGAAGAGGCCTTGAAGATATCCAAAAAAGCGGTCGCCGACGCCCTGGGCGGTCTGCCGCCTCAGAAAATGCACTGCTCCAACCTGGCCTCGGACGGACTCAAGAGGGCAATCGAAGATTATCATTCCCGCAACGAAAACCGTTAGGGAATCGTCATACCGGTGGGCGCCTGCCCCGAAAAAGCCGCCATGGCCATATTCAAGCGATTGCCGATAATAGAGACGGGTAAATATCCGAGATAAAGAATATGATCCTTTGGGGAAACATCCGCCACTTTTCAGTGTTCATGATCCTGCAGCTTCTTTCCGGCTTCGGCAAGTCGGGCATCCTGGAAATCGAGGACGATGAGGAAAAGGCCTTCATCTACCTCGACGAGGGTCACGTGGATGCCGTGTCGCTGCCCCGTTCCGACCATCTGATGGGCGCCAGGCTGGTCAAATACGGCCACGTCAGCGAGGAGGAAATACAGAGCGTGCTCATGTCGGCAGCCATGCAGAAGGAGTATCTCGGCATCACCCTGACGAAATCTGGCCTGGTCGAGGACGACGCCATGGAGAAGGTTATCCGGGAGCAGACGTACGACAATACCCTTGAGCTTTCCAACTGGGTGAGCGGCACGTTCAGATTTCTTCCCCCCTCGCAGGAAACCTCGTTCACGGTTTCAGCCTCCCTTAACGCCCAGCATCTTCTGCTCGAAACCAGCAGGCGCCTGGATGAGGGCGAGCGTCCGTCCAAAACGAAGGAGGATCTGCCCGGCGACGACCTGTGCGCCTCCTGCAGCAGCGGCTGCAAGGAGATAGAGAAAATGAAGTACCTCAAGGCGGATGGCATCTGCCTCTGGCGCAATATGCCGGTTGTCGTCCGCGAACAACTGTTCACCGGTCCCGAAAAAGATATCCTCTACGAGAAGGACGACGCGGAAAACATGAAAGACCTGCCGTTCCTCTGAGCGGCTGTTCCCTGAAAAAGGTTGGCAGGATCCCGCCGGCCTTGGCTGTCAAATCAAAGTTTCCGGCTTGCGGGAGTTCCCGTTTCCTTGCGTTGAAAACTCTCATTTCATTGAGTAGACTGGGCTTGCCGCGCCGGGAATCCGCGATCTTCACAAACGCGTGATGATTCTTTCCATTATCCTGATCGGCGGACGGACTGCATACTAACCGGGAGCAAAGCATGAACAAGAATTCTGAACCGGCCGCCTGCTCCGGCATGGCGGCGGCGACCCTTGTTGCGCCACCCCTTCCATCAAGCCAGACTGCCTGGTCCGGTTGAGCCGTCGGATAAACCTTTATCTTGACCGGTTCGAAGACGGGGTGGCCGTTTTGCTGACTGAGGGCCATGAGGTCTCTTTTCCCCGCGGACTGCTGCCGTCAGAAGCCAGGCAGGGCGATCATCTCGTGCTGATGATAGATATTGACGCGGCGGCCCGGGATCAGGCCTCGAAGGAAATCCGAGATCTGCAGAAGCGCTTGCGGAAAAGTGGTGAGCAGGGTTGAGCGGTGATTACCTTTCTCTTTTCAGAAGCCTGCTCGGAAAGGCCTGGCTTCCCAGGTTTCAGGAGTGGAAGCAGCCCGGTATGGCGGAGAAGATTTTGATCGAGCGTCCGGCCGCCCGTGGACACGGCGACCTGGCCACGAATCTGGCGATGATCGCGGCGGGCGCCGTCCGGCGCCCCCCGCGCGAGCTGGCGGCAGAGCTGGCGGACGACGCCAGGCAGGCCACGGAACTGGCCGGCCATATCGAAACCGTGGAGATCGCCGGTCCTGGATTCATAAATTTCACCCTGTCGAACAAGTCGCTTTTGGGCGCCGCCCGTGAGGCGCTTGCGGCTGGCGAGGGCTTCGGCGCGGGAACCGCGCCGAAGCCGGAGAAGATACTTCTGGAGTTCGTCAGCGCCAACCCCACCGGCCAGTTGCACGCAGGTCACGCGCGCTATGCGGCCTACGGCGACTCTCTGAGGCGCATCCTTTCCTTCGCCGGACATGACGTCACAACCGAGTTTTATATAAACGATTACGGCTCGCAGATGGATTTGTTCGGCCGCTCCCTGGCATCCCGCTACGCCCAGGAACTGGGCCGGGACGTGCCCTTCCCCGACAAGGGCTACCTGGGTGATTATCCGGTGCACCTGGCCATGAGGATCATCGCGGAGGCCGGCGACCGTTACCTTGAAGAGGCCGACCCTGAACTTGCGCCCGGCGCCGGTGATTTCTTCAAGCTGATAGGACGTGATCTGGTGCTTGAAGAGATGAGGCGGGTGCTGGAAGAGTTCAGAGTCACCTTCGACAACTGGTTCTCCGAAAGGACGCTGCACGAGAGCGGGGCGGTAAAGCAGTCACTCGCGGAACTTGAGAAGGCCGGAGAGATGTACGAGAAAGATGGAGCGCTGTGGCTGTCTACCACCCGCTATGGGGACGACAAGGACAGGGTGCTCGTCAAGGAAAACGGCGAGCTGACATACATCGCCGCGGACATCGCTTATCACCGGGACAAGCTCTCTCGCGGCTTTGACCGTCTCATCAACATCTGGGGCGCCGACCACCATGGCTACGTACCCCGGATGAAAGCGGCGCTGGAGGCGCTTTCCCACGATTCAGAGAAACTGGAGGTCATCATCGGACAGCTGGTGAACATCGTCGAGATGGGGGAGAGAAAACAGATGTCGAAGCGGGCCGGCACCATGGTGACGTTGTCTGAACTCATCGACAGCATCGGCGTTGACGCCGCCCGCTTTTTTCTGGTGGACCGCAGCCACGACAGCCCCATGGACCTGGATATCGATAAAGCGAGAATGCAGTCGGAAGAGAACCCGGTTTACTACGTTCAGTACGCACACGCCCGCATATCCAGCATCCTCAGAAAAGCCCGGGAAGCCGGAGCCGGCGCTGACCGGCCCCTGGATGCCGGTCCCCGCCCGGAGCTTGCGGTCCAGGAGAGGGACCTTATCCTAAAAATCCTGGAGTTCCCGGGAGCGGCCGCCTCTGCCGCCATGACCAGAGGGCCTCAGCGCCTCACCGCGTATGCCCGCGACCTGGCGGCCATCTTTCATGTTTTTTACCACAATTGCCCGGTGATCAAGGCCGAGTCCGCCACCGCGGCATCACGCCTGGCTCTGTGCCGCCTGACCAGGAATGTTATCGCCCGCTGTCTCGGGCTCGTGGGCGTTTCCGCTCCCGAGGCGATGCAGAGGGCCGGCGATTGAGCGTTTAGGCGGGTCGCATGCGTTTTAAACCAGGCGCAAACTCTGTTATCACAGGCATTCTGCTGATTGTCGTGTCAGGCGGGACCCGGCCGGGCTTGATCAGGCGGAGAGCCTGATGTTCGCTTCCCTTCGCCAACTTCACTGGAGCGTCTACGCCCTTGCTTTTGCCAGCGGGGTCATCATGACCGGATTCATGATGCTGATACCGCTCCTGCCGGCCTACTCGGAAGAACTTGGTTTTAACGAGTACGAGATCGGTTTGCTGGTCGCCGCTTTCTTTATCGGGAGGGTGCTCCTGCAGTTCCCCCTGGGAATACTTTCCGATCATATCGGCAGGCGTCACATCATCTGGGCGGCGCTACTGCTGTTTGCCTTTGCCACGACCGCCTACGCTCTTACCGAGACGGTGTCGGTAATGATCGCTCTCAGGACCCTGCAGGGTGTGGCCTCCTCCGCTTTCGTGGTGGGAGCCCAGTCATACATCAACGACCGCACCCCTTCCCGGTCGCGGGGCCTGGCCAATGGCGTTATGAGCAGCGCCATAAATATTGGCGTCATCGCCGGGCCGGTCCTGGGGGGCGCCCTGTCGGTTGCCTACAATATCAGGGCACCTTTTTGGGTAGGAGGGGCCCTTGGCCTTGTCTGCTTTTTTGTCACGCTGTCCATCCCGCATCTGAGACACCCTCATGGCCCTTCCGCCCCATGGGCTGACATCCGGCCCCAAGCGTCCCGGCTCCGCGGGGTCCTGTCCACAGTATTGTGCCTGCCGGCCCTGTCTCTATCCACGGTGCATTTTCTTTTCATGGCTGGCCTGGGCATTTTCCTGACCTCGGTGCCGGTGCTTACGGCGATCCTGCTATCCTGGAGCGCCAATCTGATCGCCCTGGCCCTGGCGCTTAACGGTGCCGTGGCCGCCTTCTCCAGCCCTTATCTGGGCCGCCTATCCGACCGTGTCGGGCGCGTCAAGATGATGATTTTCGGCCTGGTGGTGATGGGGGCGCAGGGACTGGTTGTCTTTCTGCATCCCGGCACTCCCATAACCCTGGCAGCCCTTACCCTGGGCGGCGTGGCCGCCCCTGCCTATTTCAATTCCTTTTACTCGCTGCAGGGAGACCTTACCCGGCCCCGGGAGCGCGGCGCCCTGATGGGGTTCGTGGGCTCGTTTGGAGAGTGGGGAAGCATCATCGGCAGCAGCCTGATCACCCCGCTGGTCTGGAGAAGCGTGAACGTGAACGCGCCCATGGCGGTAAACGCCGGCATACTGGCCTTTACGGTTGTTGTCGTTCTGTTGCTGAGAGCCACTTTGAAACGGCAGGTCGGCAGGCCGACGATCCAAAAAAGCTAGATGGCGACACAATTATCTTCCATCCCCGGACCTGCAAGGAGAGACCGTGCCTGAGCTTCCCGAGGTGGAAACTGTCAAAAGGCAGCTGGCTCCGGCGCTTACCGGCCGCTCGATAACCCGGGCCAGAATCCTCGATCCACTTATAGTGGCGCCGGCTGCAGCTGCCGGTTTCAAGAAGAAAATCCGGGGCCGGCAAATCACAGAAGTGGGCCGGCGGGGCAAGTATCTGAAGGTCGAGCTCGATTCAGGCCTGACCCTGGTCCTGCACCTGCGGATGACCGGCAGGCTCATACACGCGGACATGCCATATAATTCAGTGAACAAAAGGCACCTGAGGCTTTACCTCTGGCTCGATGACGGCTCCGGGCTGGCCTTTTACGATCAAAGGCGTTTCGGTAAGGCGGTTCTGCTTGAGCCGACCCAGGCGGCAGCGCTCTGGGAACGGCTGGGTCCGGAGCCCCTGGAGCGTTCATTCAGCGCCGTCCGCCTCCATCGGATCCTGAACGGGCGCCAAAGGCCGGTGAAGTCGCTGCTCCTGGACCAGTCCCTGATCGCCGGAATCGGCAACATCTATGCCGATGAGGCCCTTTTCAGGGCCGGCATCAACCCTGCCAGGCCGGCGAACCGGATTTCGGCCGCGGAGGCGCAACGCCTCTGCCGGGCAATCAAGCAGACTTTGAGGTCGGCGATCAGGCTCGAGGGTAGCTCTGTGGATACGTACCGCACTGCCCGGGGCGCCCGCGGAAGATTTCAGAAGACGTTCCGGGTTCACCGGCGCGAAGGGGAGCCTTGCCCAACCTGCGACGGGACGGTAAAAAAGATAAGGATAGCAGGCAGGAGCACATATTTCTGCCCCTCCTGCCAGCGATGAGCAGGGGATGAAGCATGAAGCGTGAGTCTGCAATTCCTGTCCTTACAGCGGCTATGGTGATTCTTGTGGGGGTTGTCGCCAGTGGCGCGGCCGGCTGCGGCGGCGAGCGGGGCAGCCGCATGGTCACGATGGAACCGCCGCAAATACCGGCCTCTGAAACCGTTTCGGCCGCCGCGGCATATCGCCTGCCGGCTTCGCCGTCAACCGCTGAAAAATCGACTGACAGGCTGCTTGGGCCGGTACTGGCTGCTTACAGCCTGGAAAGGCAGTTCGCCCACATTGAGGAGCTGGCCTCCGACCGCTATCAGGGCCGGCGCACCGGGAGCGCTGGCGCCCGGGCGGCCGCCTCTTACATATCGGCCGAATTCGCGACCCTGGGCTTGAAGCCGTGGTCCGAGATCGGGCTTGACGGCTTTAGTCACAATTTTTCCCTGGGAGGATTCTCAGACGACAATATTATCGGCGTGCTGCCGGGAACAGGCAGCGGTTATGTCATTCTGGCTGCGCATTACGACCACCTGGGAATCGACAGCTCCGGCAGCGTGTTCAACGGCGCCGATGACAACGCCGCCGGAGTGGCGGCTATGCTGGAAGCCGCACGGATAATCAGCCAAACGGGGATGCACCCTGTTAAAAATGTGGTTTTCTGCGCTTTCTCCGGCGAGGAGCAGGGTCAGCTGGGCGCTTCGGCGCTGGGAGCGCTGATCTCTTCCAGGGGCCTGGCCGGCAGTGTTGAGATGATAAATATCGACGGCATCGGCGCTGTCGGCGGCAGCTACTTCGGTATCTGGGATCAGGGAGCAGTGAACACGGGTCCGCTGGTTGCTTCACTCAGAGAGGCCGCAGACCGTCTCGGCGCACCTGTCCGGGAGGAAGGCACCGATGTCGGTTCCGACGCTCGGCCGTTTGTTTGGCAGTTCGGCATCGCCGCTGTGACAGTGGACTGGCACTGGGGAACGGATGAAAGCGAATTCCATCCCTATTACCATACGGTTGATGACACTCCTGAGAAAATCAATCAGGATGTGCTTGCCCAGGCAAGCAAGGTCGCGATCGGGGGGCTCTGGCTTCGGGCGGCGGCAGCTTCCTGACCCTCAATCGAGATATCCGCGATGTCTTGCGACAGTGCCTCCTCCCAGCGTCTTCGCCAGATACATCGCCTGGTCCGCCCGGGAGCGCAAGGCTCCCACATCGGTGCCGTTGTCAGGACACGATACAATGCCGATCGAAACTCCAGTGATGCCCACGCCTGAAGTGCGCAGGTTGAGCTCTCTGACCCGCCGGCTTATCCGTTGGCCGAGACGCTCACCCTCCCCGGTAGCCGTGCCCGGCAGCAGCAGGAAGAATTCGTCACCTCCGTATCTGAAGGCAATGTCCGTTTCTCTTTTTTCCTTCCCGATGACCGATGCCAGATTGCGCAGCGCCACATCGCCGGCCGCGTGGCCGCGAGCATCATTGAGCTGCTTGAGCCCATCGAGGTCCAGCATCAGCAGAGAGAAAGCAATGCGGTAGCGCTTGTACAACTCCAGCTGCCGGTGCAGCTCCCTGCGAAAGCAGCGCACGTTATAAAGGCCAGTGAGGGGATCGGTATCAGCCAGGAGCTTGAGCCGCCTCGAATACCGCTCGACATAGGCCTCCAGGCCGGCGCCCAGCACCCGGTAAAACCCTTCATCCATTTTTCTGGCCATGTTAACCACAGAACGGTCCGATTGGCGCAGATCCGCGGACACGGCTTCAAGCAGCAGTTCTTTCAGCCTGGCATAATCATCAAGAAGCTTTGCCAGGCTGTGATTTTCCTTGCGGAGAGATGCCAGGGAGGCAGAAACTTCGTCCATTTCCTGCTGTTTGATGCCCGGCGCCCGGGAGTCTTCAATAGCGGCGGCAAAAGAACTTATGAGCTTGGGAATGCCGGAGGCAATCGCGGCTGTGGGAAAAGATTCCAGGGAAGCCAGTCCCAGACCGCCGATCAGCTCATCGAGCCATTTCCTGATTACTTTTTCTTCAGCGCTCCTGATCGACGCGCCCGCCTTTAAGGCAAGGCCTTCCGGGAAGCCTCTTGAAGGCACCCGGTTTCGCCTGTTGAGCCTTACAGGAGAAGTGTCCATCATCACTGAGTCTTTCGAAAGAGGTCCGCTACTCCGTTACTTATCATGCTGGCCCTGTCGTAGCCGCCGGAGCCGCTTCCGGAGCCGGCGCCTTCCTGATCACGGAAATCTCCCGCCGCCCTCTCTGATGATGACGCGAGATTCTCATCGATCACTTCTCTCGTCCTGACTTTAAGCGACAGCGCCATATCCAGTACCGCCTCCGCGTTTTGAAGCAGCGCCAATCTTGAATTGAGCAGGTCTTTTTCCATGCGCGCGCAATCTCCCGAAACCTGTTCCGCAATTTCAAGAATGCGGCCGGCGATGTCGTTAAGAACCCTGTCCGCGAGCGCGCCCAGCTCGGTGAGCTCTGAAAAATTTTCTCCGTCAGCCCGCGGAGGAGTTTTAAGCATGCCGGGCGAGGCATCCTGCTTTAGCGCCCGCGAGCGAAGCTCGCGTACGCGGGCATCCACGATCTCCTGTATGTTCATCGATCTCCTGTTCCCGTATCCGTCACAGCCCATGGGGCATACGCGAACGCGGCCGAGAGGTTTTCATGCATCAATCGTATCCTATGAAACCGGTGCAGAAAACGAGTCGCTAATTACCCCGCGCCGCAAGCAACGGGGATGTCTCGCCGGGTCCGACTCAGAGCACTCCGGAGGGCAACTGGTGATTTTTATTTCTACATAATCTGATTTGTTTCCTTTAAAAGGCTGAAAAATAGCCTAATCAACTTTCTTTCTCCGGCCAAGCGGCTATAATTAAAAGAATTTAGGAATTTGGTTTCAGGGTTGAAATCCAGGAATACAGGTATATAAAGGAAAAGGGAAACCCGCAGCAGCAAATGGAAAGAGCAACCCCACTCAGTCAGCAAAAGTTCACGCAGCCGTCTTCACGGCTAAGGCCGATTGCCGTGTTTGGCCTGACGGCCGCCGGGATTCTGGTGGTGGCCTACATCGCTCTGGCATCTCTTCTTTCCGCATCTGTCACTGTAAGCCCGAACGCGGGCAGCAAGGACGTAGCGGTTACCGAACAGATCAAGGTCTCCGCTAGCTGGATGCGCGGCAGCATCAGTAGCGTAACTGTGAAGGAGACAAGCCTGGATCCTCTGGGGAATCCGGTATCGGACCGGACGATCGAAGGAGCGCTGGAAAAAGGGATATTCGTTCCTGTCGAGGGCGGCCAGCTGCTGACGTCCGACGCCCGTTACGATGTCACTGTAAACGCGACCCTGACCGACCTGACCCTTACCGGGCCACGCCGGCATGAAATCACCGAAACCTTTTCATTTCAGACCATCACCACTCCGGCTCCAATCTTCCTGAACCCGGTTCAGGTGGTTGCCCTGGGACAGCCAATCGTAGTGGAATTCAACACGCCGATTGATGATTTCAGTTACGAGTTAACGCCTGGAGCCGCCACAAAATCGAGGATCGACAACACCAACCAGTCGCGGGCATTCATCGAAATGGAGGACTACGAACAGGGCCAGAGTTACTCGTTGACCATCACCCAGGCCAGGACTAAAAACGGTGCCGAGCTAAGACAGCCGATGGCGCAAACCATAAACACGACAGAACCGCTCAAGGTCGTGTTCGTTCCGGGCGACGGCGAGTCCGGAGTAAGCGCGGCGGCGCGGCCGAGCCTCACTTTCACAGAGCCGATCAAAAACCCGGAAATAGCCGATTCGCTTATCACGATCGAGCCGGCCCTGCAGGGGGGATGGGAATGGCACGATGATAACCAGACCGTAGAGTTCAAGCCGATTAATGACTGGACCCAGGGCGAAACGGTCACCATTCGTCTTAAGGGAGGGCCCCAGGCTTTCAGGGGGGCAAGCGGCAGTTACCTGCGGGAGGACGTATCCAGCTCCTTCAATGTCAAGCCCTCAAAGCGGATCGACGTGAACCTGACAACGCAGACGTTGACTCTGTACGATAACGATCAGCCGGTCAAGACCATGCTGGTCTCAAGCGGCAAAGAAGCGACTCCCAGCCTCACCGGTACATATGCCGTATATGCCAAGGCCGACAAGCTGGACATGCGCGGGGAAGGATATTTTGTCCGTGACGTCCCTTGGGTGCTGATGTTCAATGGGGATTACACCATTCACGGAAACTACTGGACCACCACCTTCGGAGTTCCCAGCAGCAACGGCTGTGTGGGTCTGCCGGTGCCGGATGCGGAATTCGTCTACAACTGGACGCCGATCGGCACCATCGTGAACATCTATTATTAGGGGCGAGGCTCCGCCAGAGATTATCTCACTCCGGCTGGCTTGAGGCGGAGGCAGGCAATCGAAATATGATGCGCTCCAGGCGGAAGGCCGCCCTGAAGCCTATCCCAGGCCCAGTTCCTGCAGCAGCGCGTTCTTGGGCATGGCGCCCACTACCTGCTTGGCCACCGAGCCCTTTTCAAACAGCAGGATCGTCGGAATACTCATGATACCGTACTTTGTGGCGGTTTCCCGGTTCTCATCAACATTCAGCTTGGCCACCTTGAGCTGTCCTTCCTGATCCTTGGCGATCTCTTCCACGATCGGCCCGACCATCCGGCATGGCCCACACCAGGCAGCCCAGAAATCAACGATAACCGGCAGATCCGAATCCAGCACCTCGGTCTGAAAGTCAGCGTCGCTTACTTCGATTACATCTCCAGCCACTTTTTTCTCCTTTCGGTTTGCATGCCTTGCATCCTTTCGCGCCCCGGATCCGGCCAGGCGGGCTCAGGCATCCTGTAAAATTATGGCCCTTTCGGGACATGCTTTCACGCAGTCACCGCAACCCCTGCACAGCGACTGGTTGACCACCGCTGTCTCGCCAGGGTCCATCTGCGTGAGCGCCCTGGTCGGACAATTCTTCCTGGCGGGACAACGGTCGTGCCCCGTGCATTGATATGTGCTGACAACTGCCGTTCGCATAACTCGTTTCCACTTGAATCAATAAATAAACTAAAAGCCGCACGGGCGGGGCGGGCTAGCCTCAACCAAACCCGCTGCGGGGCGGCGCGCTGCAGCCGCCGCTGCCGCTCCCTGGATTGGAGCCTCCGATGCCGAAGGAGCCGCCGCTGAAGCGCTGGGACACATTGCGGCTGTTGCACCGGGGGCATTCCTTTTCCTCATCCCTGATGAAACCGGTGACAAATTTCTCGAATCCGTGCCCGCAGTCATCACATTTCAGGTCATATATAGGCATATCTTTTCCTCCATTAAAAACCTCCGGAGCGGCCGGAGGCCAGATTGCATTGTATGAGATTCAATTTACGTTTTTTGATGGATGCACCCGGCAAAGGATTCAAAATGGTACACTTATCCGGTTATATCCGGTTATCGCATTCTATTCATCCGCGGCTTTGCGGCATAACGAATCCTTTGAGCAAGGTTAAAGTCTAACAGATGAATCAAACTGTTCCCACCGACACTCAGTTGATAAGGCAGTTCCGGGCTGGAGAAATCAGCGCCCTGGAAGATCTTGTTTACCGTTATGAGGACCAGGTGTATAACCTGGCTTACCGCATGCTACGAAACCGCGAGGACGCGGAGGACGTGCTGCAGGACACTTTTTTAAGCGTAATCAGGGCCCTGGACAAATTCAAGGGGAAATCGAGTTTCTCCACCTGGATTTACCGGATAGCTACAAATGCGGCACTGACGAAGCTGCGGCAGCGAAGCCGGAAGCTGAAAACAGAGGGAGAATTTCTGGACGAGATTTATTCCGTGCACAAGCAGGCGCACGCCGGGGCCACAATGATCGATTGGGCCGCCAACCCGATTGAGAGCGTCCTCAACGAGGAGGCGCGGCAGGTGATGGAAGAAGCGATCGCGGAGCTGCCCGAAAATTACAGGGTGGTTTTCGTCCTCAGGGACGTGGAAGGGCTGCCGGCATCCGATGTGGCTGAAGTGCTTGATCTTTCAGTCCCGGCAGTAAAATCAAGGCTGCACCGGGCCAGGCTGTTTTTAAGAAACCGGTTGTCCAGGTATTACGAGGAGGGGGCTTAACCGTGGATTGCGGAGAAATATTTGAAGGCCTGTCAGAATATTTGGACGATGACCTTCCGGAGGAAATCTGCCGGGAGATCAGGCGCCACCTCGATGATTGCCATAACTGCCAGGTTGTGGTCAACACCCTCAAGCGTACTGTCTACCTCTATCATACCTTCCCCCGCGAAGAGATACCGGGCGAAACCAGAAAACGCCTGCATAAAATCATCAGAATGGAGACAGAAGCCGAATCCGGCTAACGCGGCGGCGACTCTTTGCCAGCGGGAACGGGCAGGCCAGGCCGCTCGGAAGCGTCACCTTCGCGGAGTGGGGCAAGGAGCAGGCCGGGAGGTTTTCCCGCGGCGACTCTCTGCCCGCGGCAAGGGGCAGGCCGCTCGGAGCGTCACCTTCGCGGGAGTGGGGCAAGGAGCAGGCCGGGAGGTTTTCCCGCGGCGACTCTCTGCCCGCG
>JACUUL010000093.1 GCA_014859345.1 Thermoleophilia bacterium | reverse complement strand
CCGGCCAGGATGAAATTTTCATTTTCAAACGTAGCCAGCGCCCAGGTGATGAAGCCGTCGATGGTGGCGATGGTCTTGCCCGATCTGACCGACCCGTCCGCGATGACCATGTCGTGGTCGCGGTAAGGGCTTTGCGGCATCCACCAGGTCAGGAGCTTCCTCTGCTTTAGCGAGAACGGCCCGAACCGAAACCTGACGCCGATTATGTGTCGCATTTTTCGCCCTCGTTGGCCCAGGTTTCTTCTGCCACGCTAGAAAGCGCTTCGATATACTCGTTGATCTGTTCCTTGCCGCCGCCGTCGTTTCTACCGCCCGGGTTATTGAGCTTCTCGAAAGTCTCCACAGCGGTTGTCAGCCGGCCCATGAGCGTGCAGGTGGCCAGGTAGTGCTTGGGTGCGAAGACGATACCGCGCTCCACCCAAAGACTCATGATGGCGATCAGCACCGGGATGGTCTGCTCGAGGGAGGCAAGGGCTGCGACCTTCTTGGCCGCGTCCATGTGGCCGCCGACGATCGCGTCCGGATACTTTGAGAAAAGGCCGTGCTCTACCGGAGTGGCGCCGCCATGCATACGGCATTTGTCTTTGCCTTTGATCGCACGGTTCTTGCATCGTTTGCCTGAGCGCTTACTTTTCGCTGTGCACTGCATGAGCGCTTCGACCAGTCAGCTGCTCCCAGCGTTTAATGTATCTGACCATCCTGATCATCTGACCTTTACCAGCTTCATACCGAAATCATCTGTCCCTTCGGGAATAACTACATCAGGTTTTTTTACGAATTTGTTTTTCTTGAACGGGCGGTAATCTACTTGGTGGTGCCAGCGCCCGTATTTACGTACGATCTTGACCACGTCAGGGTGCTGCTTCGCTAGTGACTGAGCAAATTTAAGCCGCTCATCTCCGTCGGTATAGACGTTGTCAGTGTTACCGCCCTTCATCATCATCGTCGTAATCTTCTTACACGGGAAGGCATTAAACAGGACGGTGCACCAACCGGCTTTTAACGCCCGGAGGCTCAGATCTGTGTCCTCGTTATACTTGCCTCTCCACCTGAAAGGGAGGTCATTCTTAATCAAGATGCAAGAATAGATGCGAGTATTCAGGATAAGCGGCGGCCATTTTTCCTTACGCGGCACGAAATAGTCGTATTGCATGCCAGCAAGCGCGATATTCGTGTATCTGTCAGTAAATTCCTCGATCGCCCGGAACGTATTGCCGCCGTTTACGGGCGTCTTTCGGTTATGGTTTAAGCGGTAAAACCAACTGATGTTATCGTCAAGGATCCAGTGCCTTCCGGTATCATTCTCAACGGCATAATCCCAGACGAAATTCCGCGCCGGAATAGAGCCTTGTCCTAAATTTGCAAATGAGAGTGTGATGATGTTCTCAGGATCAATGACGGCAGCATAGTCATCATACTCTGGCGGTTCGACGAAAATTTTATAAGGTACTCCAATTCGCTCCAGGGCTTTAACGGTTAGGCGACTCTCCCACCGGCCCTTTGAGATAATGCAGACCGGGTATTTAGGATTCGTCCTCGTAGACATAATCAGTCATTGATTCTCGCTCATGGGCAGGATGCCAGATGCTCGCCGTGCGGCGCCCCTCGCGGTGGATGGTAATTTCCTGGCCGATCTTTTTCGCAAAGTCTTCGACATCATCAGCATCGCGGAAGCTAACGATAATCTGGTATTGACCTACATCGTGCTGATCAAATTCAGGCATGCCCTTCCACAAATCATCAGCTGATAGCTCCGGCGCCATTAACTGCTCGAGCTCTTGCTCGCCGAAGCCGGTTAGCTCCATGTCCAGGTCGCCAGCTTCGCTGAGTTCGGCCATAAGCGCTGTGAGCGCATCGTTATTGATCTCTGCCAGCTCCGCAATCCGGTTATCCGCGATCAGGTCCGCCCACTCCTCAGCCTCTGAAGCGTAATCCTGATAGTCGACAGGCGCCTGCTCGACGCCAAGCGTCTGAGCCGCCATGAGCCGGCCATGCCCGCGGATGATAAAACCGCTGCGCTTCGAGACTGTGATCGGCGCGCGCCAGCCCTGATGCCGGATGATCTTAGCCAGGAGCTCGATCTGATTGGCTGGATGCGTGTTTGGATTCCTCGGATGAGGCACCAGCGCGACCAGGTCGACCAGCTCATCGTATGAACAGTGGATCTCCGGATTTGTGAGCGTTTCGGTCATTGTCTCCTAAAGGCCGGGAATCTAGCCGCCGATTATTGCTCCACTCATGTGGAGGTGGGATGAATCCTTTTCGAGAAGAAAATCCGGACGTGCCGGCGCAAAAACTGGTCGAGGATTATCTGTGGGAATTAATAGCAGACCGAGCAAAACTTCACTTCAGCACCGTAGTGCTGCGAAACTACGAGGCCTATCTCTCTCAACGTGAATATCTCCAGGAGATCGTGGAGGCCAACGCCCTCGTGATTCAGGGCTACATCGTTGGGATGGCCGTGAGAGACTCAAGCATCGACTGCATGAAGCGGCACATCGACGTGCTGCGAGAATTTTACGATTACCTGGTTGAGCGTAAGCTCGTGAGTGAAAATCCTGTGGCCGGCGCCCAGCTGCCGGACAGGGAGTAGATTATGACGAACGGGCTTTTTCGTGATACCATAATCGGCCCCCAACCAAGGAGGTGAAATTATTGTCAGATCTAGGATCCAATATAAGGCGATTACGCGAAGGAGGCCGCATGTCTGACAAAAAGAAAGATGACAAGGTCACGCCGCTGCCGAAGTCGACGCATTCGGGCTTTTACCGAGACTCTGACGGTTCCTTCGGGATCCGCTTCGACCTGGACGAGCTTATCGATGAGGCTGAGGAGCGAAACGCCCGGGAGGCGGAGGA
>JACUUL010000044.1 GCA_014859345.1 Thermoleophilia bacterium | reverse complement strand
TTAACCTAGCCCGAGGATTCGACATCATTGACATTCAACATACAAGTCTCAGAATTACAATTTCTGGAGATACCTGAGTTAATAGGAGCTGCGGAAATAATCACCATCAGAATCGATTGGCTGTTCGGGATGACTTTCTTTTCCAGGGTATTCACGACTTTGCCTCCGCTGCTGTTTTGCGGTAGCTGTTCTCCAGTTCAGAACAGAAAGACCCAGCATACTGCGGCTCGCTCATCGCCAGCGTCCACGCTGTCCGCGCGTACAACCGGACATCCTCCTGATTGGCCACTTCAGTATGAATGACGCTGCGTCCACCGGGCAGAATTTTCATCATTCTCATTATCAGATACCGGGTGAAGAACGCCAAGGACAGAAATATCCCAAATAGCGTGTACCTGGGGCGGGACAGCCTTTGCGACGCAATCCGGAAAACACCGCCCAGCCACATCAGCCTGGCTTCCGGCGCTCCACTGCTGCTGGCTCTCCCATAATGGACAACCCTGATCCAGGGCAGCAGCTTGAGTTTCCATCCACTCCGCCGCAGACGCAATCCAAATTCAACGTCCTCGCCATACATGAAATGTAATTCATCGAACATGCCGGCGTCATCTACCGCCTTACGGTCTATTACCATACAGGCGGCGCACAGCCAGTCGAGCGATTGCGGCCGGCGAGAGGTCCGGGAGCGCACATACAGCCCATGCGAGCGATAGCCCGCCAGGGCCTGAAGTTCAACCAATTGTAGCATGGCAGTGCATGGTGAAGGAGCATTTCCGCCGCAATACTGCATGTGGCCGGATCTGCCTATCAGTTGCGGCGCCACCGCTGCCACCTCCGGGCGGCTCATGACGTGAACGACCATTTCCTTAAGCGAGTCAGGGGGTACCATTATGTCGGAGTTTAATAGTGCCAGGTACCTCCCCCCGCTGGCAGAAATTCCCTGGTTGACTGCCTTCGGGAAACCTATGTTGTCAGAATTCTCAATCAGGACTGCAGAGGAAAAATCTTCGCGTATCATAGACACGCTGCCATCCGCGGAACCGTTATCGACTATAACAATCTCGTAACTAAGATCCCCCACCGCGGCCGGAATTAATTCCAGACACTCCCGCAGCATGTCACGGGTGTTCCAGTTGACGATAACTATCGAAAGATCTGAAGGATCTTTTCGCCTCCCGGCTGCGTTATCATCTATGCTTCCCAGTGAGCCCACTGCTCAATCCCAGATTACTATTAGTTTTTTCCCGCCCACAGCCCGGCTCCACATAATCGTGTTAGAGTTCCTTCTCAGGGATAAATCGACTCTAGCTTTTATATGTTATTTAGTCAAAGGTTATACTACAGATGGCTTCGCACCAACAAAGACAGATCGACGAGCATCAGGTGAAATTATATGTAACCCATGCCTCTTAACTGTTCTTCCATTTCTGCTGCCTCTTCCTGCGTGTATAAATCTTCTTTTTTTCTATCAATATTCTCAGCTTCGTTCTGCAACTGGACTGGGTTTCGTTTCACAAAATCATCCTCAAAAAGATCAGTCAATGCTTTCCCGTCATAATAATCCGGAACGGGCAGCCCCAGAGCGTACAGAATCGTGGGAGCTGTATCAACTATCTGCGCGTCCTCCACCTTGCGCCCGCGAGCGATATCAGACCCATGCGCCAGCAGAACTCCGTCGATATGATGGTTTCCCAGGGGTTCGCTCCGGCGATCGATAATCAGTCCTTTCCTTACCACGCTTTCCCCGATGGAATAAGCATAGTCCTTGAACTGCACGATGATATCGGGACTCAAGTCCAAAAATGATCCCGTGTACGCTTCTTCCTTCAAAAGAACCGAATCAACGACCTTCTCTCCCGTTACCGGATCGCGTAAAAGTTTCAGTTTTTCCATGATTTCTTCGCGAAGACTATCATATTCATTTCCCCTGGCTACAATGCCCTCCTTTTCTCGGACAGAAGCATTGATAAACAACCCCTGCTCCAGTGCATATGCCGTTGTGCGTTCACGGTCGATGGCCTTATCCAGTCTTGCTTTTCTGGCTTCAGATAATGCTCTGCGACCGTGAGTGCCCACGATTTTTGATAATCCAGCCCTATTTAACGTCCTTCCCAGACGCACCAGCTTGTTCATTGAAGATTTTAGGGAGAAATAACCTTCCTGGGCGAGCCAATTGTTAAAAAGGAACTCGCCTTTGTAGGATCCGAATCCATGGTCTGAAATTATGAATTTGCGGGAGTCTTCACCTGCGGCTTCAACAATCTCGCCGATGATCTCATCCAGAAACTGATAACACTTGATAATCTTTTCCCGCATGGCCTCTGCCTCAGCGGAGCTGTAGAGGTCACTTTCCTTGTCAAGATATTTCCAGAAGACATGCTGTATCCTGTCGGGTGTTACAAACACTACCATTGCCAGATCGCATCCATCCTTTTTCAGTAAATGCAGGCATGCCTCCCTCCTTCCTTTCATCATTGCCATCAAGCGATCAAGCAAGTTTGATTCTGGTTGTGAAACCTCATCTATAACATATGGATTGACTTGAGACCTCAACTGTTCTGTAAGCGACTCAGGGTAAGTAAAAACTCCGGCGTTACTTGGCGTAATCATTCCCGTAACCATATAACCATCAACAGGTTCTGGCGGATAAGTCAATGGCAGATTTATCAGCCCAACTCGCAGACCGTTGTCATTTGCTATCTGCCAGAATTTCCTCGATCCAATCATACGGGAATTCATGAACTCTCTTGTCCCAGTATCCGGATTAAGACCGGTGAATCCAAACACTCCGTGTTTACCAGGATTCACTCCTGTATAGATCGATGACCATGCCGGAGGGGTATAAGGCGGTAAAGTAGATTTCAGAATTCCAGAACATCCATTTATGATGAATTCATTGAGGTTTGGCAATAACCCACTTTTTGCCCAGGGCTTAATGAGAGCAAAGGTGGCTCCATCCAGGCCAATTACGGTTAATTTTGGTTTCAATGCTTATTCTCCAGGATTCCCAGCAGCCGAGAATCCGTAATTCATTATTCGATAGGATTTTGCTGGACTCATATGCACCACGCTTTCTAAAAATGCCCGGATTCAACTCCAGGCGCAACACTTTTAAAGAGGCAAGCTGCAAAAACATCCGTGAAGGCTGCGCCGCTTCCCTTATCCGCCATCACTATAACCCATCATTAATTTTTTTGTATGGATGCAGCCCCAGGCGGGGTTGTGGCGGCCTAGTACGCCCCCCGCTTGCGCACGATGGCGATGACCGTCCTGAGGATGATCTTGATGTCCCACCTGAGGGTCCAGTTGGTGACGTAGAGGTAGTCGAGCTGGACCATCTCCTCGTAGGGGATGTCGCTGCGGCCCAGGATCTGCCAGAGGCCGGTGATGCCGGGCTGAACCTGGTGGCGCATGTCGGCGGTCCCCTGGCAGGCCTCCGCCTCCTCCACCGGCAGCGGCCGGGGGCCCACCAGGCTCATCTCGCCCTTGAAGACATTGATCATCTGCGGCAGCTCGTCGATGCTCAGGCGGCGGATGACCCGGCCAACGCGGGTGATGCGGGGATCGTCCTTCATCTTGAAAATGGGACCGGTCACCTCGTTCAGTTCCTTCATCTCGTCCCGCTGGCTTTCGGAGTCTGCCCGCATGGAGCGAAACTTGTACATGCGGAAGCGCTTGTGACCCTTGCCCATGCGCTCCTGCGTATAGAACACCGGCCCGCGCGAGTCCAGCCGGATGGCAAGGGCGGTGAGAAGCAGAACGGGGGCCAGCAGGATCGACGCGATGGTGACCCCGGCCAGATCCATGAGGCGCTTGGTCCTGCGCATCATCCAGCCGTGGCGCGCGTAGCGGGGCAGGCTCATGATGGGAAGCCCCTCGATGTCCTCGATCTCCACCCGGGTCGAGAGCGCCTGGAAGAAGCGGGGAACGATGCTGACGTCCACCTTCATCTCCTGGCACTGGTGGATGATGTCCAGCATCTGCGGATGCGGGGTGCGGGAGAAAGCGATGAGCACCCGGCTGATGCCGTAGCGGTCTACAATGGTCCTCAGCTCGGAGGGGCGGCCCAGCAGTTGCAGGGCTCCCTTCTGCTCCTCCTCATCCGGCTCCTCTTCCATGTATGAAGTATCCAGAAAGCCTACTACCCGAAGGCCGTATTCCTTGTGGCGCCCCAGCCTGCCGACCAGGCTCCTGCCCACCTCGCCGGCTCCCACGACCAGAGTACTGGTGCGAAACGGGTTCCGGAAGGAAAAGCCGATTCTGACCGATGCCCGCCCCAGCGGGATCATCATCATGAGCATGGCCCAGGCCACCGCTACAAAGAGCCATAACGCCCTGCCGGAAAGAGCCCCGCGGTTGGCCAGAAGCAGGAGGGAGAACATGAGCCACGCTCCCACCGCCGCGGCGCCGATGGTCTGGGGCAGCTCATCAAAAGTCGATATCGACAGGCGGCGCATCTCCCGGCTGTAAACCCCGAAATACTGGAAAACTAGCAGCCAGAGAGGAGTGCTCCCCAGGCCGATCCAGAGCACGCCGGCTTCCAGCGCGCCCACGCCGCCACCCAGGATGGTCTCGACGTATCCGCCGGTCAACAGGGCCTGCGTGATGAAATACGAAACCAGCACGGCTCCGGCAATAGCGGCAACATCCACCACCGGAATAACCAAAGCGTGTACCGCCCTGAGGAACTGGAGCTCGCGGCGGGGCGTTTCCCTTTCCTCTTCGTAAGGAAGAAAGCTCCAGGCGCCCGGCATTTCGCTAGTGACGGCGCCATCCAGGCGGTCAGACAATTTACTCAAGGTCGAACTTTCCTTTGTGATGAAATTACTTACGGCTCTGCGCGGGTCGCCGCTGCGCCCGGCGGCCGCGCCCGGGTACCCAAGCAACCCCCCCCCCCCCCACCGCGCCTGAAAGGCTCAGCGCCTGCCGGAACAGGTACTTAAGACTCTGGACTTTTTATACACCAGCGCTGTATAAATGTCAACAATCCAATCAGGTTGGTTATGTTTCTTTTTTTCCATTCCGGGCGGCTTGATCTTGATTGTGACTGCATGCCGGCCGCAAACTGGCGCCTTTCGCCGGCGCCGGCGGCAGGTCTTTGCGGGAGATCCCGTAAAGGATTCCCGCCGCCAGCCAGAATAGCATGAAATTCGGCCACACGAGCAGCGCGTCAAATGTGAAAGCGTTCATGAGAATGGCGGCTATGCTGAGAAGGGCCGCAACCGTGAGATCCATTTGCGGCCCTCGCGAACGGATACAGGCAACCCCTTTAATTATTATAACGGTGATTGCCGAAAGCAGCAGGGCCAGAGCGGCAATTCCGTTTTCAAGAAAGACGCTCAGGTAATAGTTATCAACCGGCAGCATATATAGAAACTGGCGCTTTTCGGGATCAAAATGCCTGCCGATCTCCTCTGTTCCCTTGCCCAGCCCCACGCCCAGAAGCGGATTTTCCCTTATTCCCTCAGCCGCAGCCCGCCATGAATACAGCCGGCCGGCGACGCTTTCCTCCGCGCGCGTTTCCGTCTCCAGGTTGATCTCTTGCCAGAATACAGCGGTAAGAAGGAGGGCGGTGGTCAGTGTCGCCCCGGCGATGATTACCACCAGCCGGCGATTGTGCCTGATTAGCAGCAGGGCCGTGGTTCCCGCCAGTATGGCCGCCACCATCCAGCTTCCTTTTGAATACGTGAAGAAAAGGGCAAGCCCCGCCACCACCGTGGCAAAGGCCGCCGCCGTCTGGCCGGTGCGGCTGCCGGCCCTGGCCCAGGCAAGGACGCAAAAGGGGGCAGCCTGCACCAGAAAAGCGGCATACGCGACCGGATGCGCCAGGGTCGAGCCGATGCGGTGCAGGCCCCTGACCGGCTCTCGCACTGACTCCTGGATATATTGCTGAAAAATTATATTGCTCTGAAGGCCATATTCCGCCAGGCCGTAGAGCGCCGTTGCGGCTGTGAGGGCGGCAAGGACCCAGACCGTGCCTGGAAGGGAAGAGCCTGAGCGCGTGGTGATGAAAACCGCAAGATAAAAGATGCCAAGCCCAAATACAAGATATTTGATAGAAAGGAAGGCGCCGGAGCCGGCGATATTGCGCAGCACGATGAAGGTCATGAACATAATGACTATGCCGTCCAGCAGCGCCGGCTTGACAATCTTGCGCCCGACCATGACGAAAGCAGCTGATACAGCCACCACCGGCAGGAGCAGATTGAGCGGCTGGAAGACCGTAGTGCCGAAAACCGGGCAATCCCCGGTTATATAGTATTCAGGATAAAGGACTGCGGCCGCCATTGAGGCAGAGAGTACAACCGCGGCTGCCGTTTCCAAACGGTTGCCCTGAGCCGCGCCTATGCTACCCCACTTTCTCCACCCTGACGGCGCATACCTTAAGCTCCGGAATCTTGGCGATGGGATCGCGCTCGGGGTTTGTCAACACGTTGGCGGCGGCTTCGGCGAAGTGAAAGGGCAGGAAGACTGATCCCTCGGGCGTGCTCCCGGTCACCCGCGCCTTGACGCTAATCTCTCCGCGGCGGCTGGTGATCCTGACCGTATCGCCGCTGACTATGCCCAGACGGCCCGCGTCGGCCGGGTTTACGTCGGCCAGGGGCCCGGGCACCATCTCGTCCAGGCCACGGGAGCGGCGGGTCATGCTGCCGGTGTGGAAATGCATCATGTGCCGGCCGGTGTTGAAGATGAAGGGATATTCCTCATCGGGCAGCTCCGCCGATGCGATAAAATCAATGGCCGCCAGTTTTCCCAGGCCGCAGGCGAACTTGTCCGTGTGCAGTATGGCGGTTCCCGGATGCGAGTCCTTCGGGCAGGGCCACTGGATTCCGCCGCGTTCGATGCGCCCGTAACGGATACCGCCGTACTGGTGGTCAATCACCACCCTGGCCTCGTTGAAGACATCCTTGGCTGAATCGTACCGCCAGCCGGCTCCCATGGCGTTGGCCACGTCCCTGACTATGCGCCAATCGGATCGGGCCTGGCCGGGCGGATCAAGGGCCCGGTGCACGCGCTGGACCCGCCGTTCGGTGTTGGTGAAGGTGCCGTGTTTTTCGGCAAAAGTGGCGCCGGGCAGAACCACGTCGGCGCAGGCGGCGGTCTCGGTAAGGAAGATGTCCTGCACGACCAGAAAATCCAGTTTCTTCAGAGCCTCGACCACATGATTGACGTCGGGGTCGGAGATGGCGGGATTCTCTCCCATGATATACATGGCTTTCATGTCCCGGCACAGGCAGGCGTCGATCATCTCGGTGACGGTCAGGCCCGGGTCCGGGTTGAGGCTCACTCCCCAGGCCTGCTCGTACTTCCCGCGGCTTACAGCGTCCTCCACCTTTTTGTAACCCGGCAGCAGATCGGGCAGGCCGCCCATGTCACAGCATCCCTGTACATTGTTGGCGCCCCTCAGGGGGTTTACCCCTACACCCGGCCGGCCGATGTTGCCGGTCAGCATGGCCAGGTTGGCCACAGAGCGCACGTTGTCGACCCCGTGCGAATGCTGGGTGACACCCAAGCAGTAGCAGATGGAGCTGTTTTCTTCCATGGCGTACATGCGGGCGGCCTTGACCAGGTCATCCACCGGCACGCCGCAGATGGCCGCGTACTGCTCGACCGTCATCTCCTCCAGGCTGTCGACCAGGTCATTGAGGCCCTCGGTCCTTCTCAGGATGAAGTCCTGGTTCTGGATGCCCTCGTCGATGATCAGGCGCATCATGCCCTTGAGCAGGGCCACATCGGTGCCGGGATTGATTCTCAGATGGAGGTCCGCCCGGCGGGCGATGGTCGTTACTCGCGGATCCACGACAATCATCTTCATGCCCCGGCGAAGGCCCTTGTTCAGCTCCATGCCGATGACCGGATGGGCCGAGGTGACGTTGGAGCCGATTAGCAGCAGCACATCGGCGCTGGCGAGATCGTTGATGGAGTTCGTCATCGCCCCGCTTCCGAACGCGACCGCCAGACCGGCGACCGAGGGGGCGTGTCATAAGCGGGCACAATGATCGACGTTGTTGGTGCCGATCACCGCACGCGCCAGCTTCTGCACCAGATAATCGTCCTCGTTGGTGCAGCGGCCGGAGGCGAAGAAGCCCACGGCGTCAGGACCGTGCTCGCCGCGGATGCGTGCTAACTGCCTGCTCACCTCCCCGATAGCTTCATCCCATGAGCAGGGAACCAGCTCGCCGTCAATCCGCCTGAGAGGCGTGGTCAGCCTGTCCGGGTGACTTACAAAATCAAAGCCGTAGCGCCCCTTGACGCAAAGGTTGCCATTGTTGACGCTGCCGGAAGCCTCGGAAGAGACCTCGATTATGCGGTTATCCGCCACGTGAAGCGTGAGCGTGCATCCGACGCCGCAGTAGGGGCAGGTGGTGTTCGTCTTCCTGACCGGCTCGGGGACGATAGTCTCCGGCTGCGGAGTCTTACGGGCGGGTCTTTGCGGCAGCGGCCTGAGACCCATGCTCATCCTGTTGTCCAGGGCGCCTGTGGGACAGGCGGAAACGCATTGGCCGCAGAAGATGCATTCAGTGCTGGCAAGTTCCCGGTGGTAGGCGCAGGCGATGTGGGTATCCATGCCGGTCTCGTTGAGCTCGATGGCCTGAGGACCGACCACCTCATCGCAGATGCCGGCGCAGGCCCCGCAGACGATACACTTCTCGTACTGGCGGGAGATTACCGGGTTCGGCTCCTCAAGTGGCGGCACGGGATGCATCTTTCCCTCGAAACGGTTCTCCAGGATTTCATACTCGATGCCCAGTTGTCTCAGACGGCAGCTGGCCTCCACCTCGCAGACGCACTGCAGGCAGCGGGCGGCTTCCAGCCGCGCGGCGCCGTCACTGAAGCCCAGCTCAACCTCTTCGTGACTTCTGGCCCTTTCCTCGGCATTCAGCACCGGCATTTTTTGCCGGGGCGCCTCCACCTCCGGCAACTGCCGGATGTCAAGGTAGACCGGCTCCTCTTCCGTGAGATTCTTCCTGGTTTTCTTCAGGTCGCGGCCGGCCAGGAAGTCGTCCATGGCCAGGGCCGCCCGGCGGGCTCCCGCGACCGCCTCGATGACGGTGGCGGCGCCGGTGACCGCGTCCCCGGCGGCAAAGACCTGGGGCCGGTCGGTCTGGCCGGTGACGGGGTCCGCCTCTATGGATTTCCAGTAATCATGGATGCGAATGCCTGAGTCGGCCGGAAACAGCGAGTAGTCGCGCCCGGTTTGGACGTCGCGGTAATAAAGCATCGGCCGCTGCCCGATGGCCGAAATCACAAGGTCGGCCTTGACCTCAAAATCGGAGCCTTCCACCGGCACCGGCCGGCGGCGGCCGCTTTCATCGGGCTCGCCCAGCTCCATGCGCCGGCAGACGACACTGGAGACCTTGCCATGCTCGCCCCGGATGGCGATCGGCGCCACCAGGAACTCAATCCTGACGCCTTCCTCCTCGGCGTCGCGGACCTCGTTCTCATGAGCGGGCATCTCGGCCCGGGTGCGGCGGTATAGAACCGTGACCTCCTCGGCTCCCATCCTCAGCGACATCCGGGCGGCATCCATGGCGGAGAAACCCCCACCGATAACTACCACCTTCCTGCCCATTTCGGGCCCCTGGCCCAGGGTCACGTCTCTAAGGAAATCAACCACGGGAAAAACCCCGTCGTATATCTCGCCTTCTATCTGCAGGGGGCGGCCGGCCTGGGCGCCGATGCCCAGGAAGACAGCGTCATATCCCTCCTCCAGCAGGCTGTCGATAGTTAAGTCGCGGCCCAGCACCATGTTGGTCTTCAGCTCGATCCCCAAAGACCAGAGCTCCTGAAGCTCCTCGTCAAGCACCTGCTTGGGCAGCCGGTATTCCGGGATGCCGTAACGCAGCTCGCCACCGGCCTCCGGCAGCGCCTCGAACACGGTGAGCGCGTGGCCCATCAACGCCAAATAATAAGCATTGGCCAGGCCTGCCGGTCCAGCGCCTACGACCGCGACGCGCTTGCCGGTCGGCTCCGCCGTCTCATATGGCAGTGTTTCACCGCCAGACGCCTCGTCGCCCGCGTAACGTTTGATCTGGCATATCGCCACCGCCTCGTCGTTCTGGGCGCGGCGGCAGACATCCTCGCAGGGGCGCGGACAGACACGGCCCACGACCCGGGGAAACGGCAGCCGCTCCTTGATGATGCGCGTTGATCGGGCCGCGTCGCCTTCCGCGACGGCGCCGACATATCCCGGGATATCCAGGTGCGCCGGGCACTTGTTCTGGCACGGCGGGATGCAATAGGCGTTATGGTCAGAGAAGAGCAGCTCCAGGATGAGCTTGCGCACGCTCCGGATTTCATCGGTGTCCGTGCGTATCTCCATGCCGTCTGACACCGGCGCCGAACAGGCCGCCACCAGGTCCGCCTCCCCTGCCACCTCGACCACGCACATCCGGCAGGAAGAGATATGCTCCATACGCCCGTCGTAACAAAGGGAGGGGATATCGAAGCCGGTCTCCCGGGCAGCATCGATGATAGCCTGGCCGGGCAGGGCATTCACCTCCCGGCCATCGATGGTGAGCGTTATGGTGCCTTCCCGGATTTCTGGGTGCCTGGTCATGTCAATAAATGTGATCCTTCATCCTGTTGAACGCGACTGTCTTTTGTCTCTTGCCGAAAAACAGATTCCTTGGTCGCTTCGCTGCCTCGGAATGACGACCTTGGTTCTTCCTCGGGATGAGGATGACAACCTGTCATTTGGCCGCCGCCTTCTCCCTGAGCTTTTCCGCCTCCGCCCTGATTTCTTCCTCTTCCTCCGGGGTCAGCAGCGGCTGTCCCTGAATGTAACGGTCGATAGAGCGGGCCGCGATCTTGCCGGCGCCCATGGCCAGAATGACGGTGGCGGCGCCGGTGACGATGTCTCCACCGGCGAATACGCCTTTCTTGCTGGTGGCCAGCGTATTCTCGTCGGCCACGATCAGGCCCCATTTGTTCAGTTCAAGCCCTTTGGTGCTCTTGGTGAGCAGCGGGTTGGCCTTGGTGCCGATGGCCATGATGACCGCGTCCACGGGGATGCGGCTCTCGGAGCCCTCGATGGGCACCGGGCGGCGGCGGCCCGATTCATCAGGTTCACCCAGCTCCATGTGGATTATCTCCAGCTCCCGCACCCAGCCCTCGTCATCGCCGAGTATCTGGGTGGGGTTGGTCAGCAAATGAAAATCGATGCCTTCCTCCTCCGCGTGGTGAACTTCTTCCCGCCGGGCCGGCAGCTCGTCCATGGACCGGCGATAGACCAGATGGACGTTTGCCCCCATGCGCAGAGCCGTGCGCGCCGCGTCCATGGCCACGTTGCCGCCGCCAATGACCGCCACGTTCCGGCCTGTCTTGATGGGAGTGTCGTATTCGGGGAAGCGGTAGGCCTTCATCAGGTTGGCGCGGGTGAGGAACTCGTTGGCGGAATAAACGCCGTTCAGGTTCTCGCCGGGGATGTTCATGAAAGCCGGCAGACCGGCGCCGTTGGCGATAAAGACCGCCAGATGGCCGTTTTCCAGCATGTCGTCCACGGTCATCGTGCGGCCGATGACATAGTCGAGCTTTATCTCAACGCCCAGGCTCTCGACATATTCACATTCCCGCTGCACGATCGATTTTGGAAGCCGGAATTCGGGGATGCCGTACACCAGCACGCCCCCGGGCTTGTGCAGGGCCTCGTAGATGACCACGTCATAGCCCATCTTGGCCAGCTCGCCGGCGCATGTCAGTCCGGCGGGGCCGGAGCCGACCACACCTACTTTCTTGCCTTTCTTCTCGGCGATCTCAGGCATGGTGACCTCGCCCTGCCCGGCCTCCCAGTCGGCGGCATAGCGCTCCAGCCGGCCTATGGCCACTGGCTCGTGCTTCTTGCCGAGGATGCAAACCTTCTCGCACTGCTCTTCCTGCGGGCAGACACGGCCACAGACGGCGGGAAAGCTGGTCTTTTCCTTGAGTATGGAAATGGCGGCGGCCGGATCATCGTCTACCAGCGCCTGGATGAATGCCGGGATATCGATGCCCACGGGGCAGCCCGCCACGCACTTGGGCTTCTTGCACATCAGGCAGCGGCTGGCCTCGATCAGGGCGTGATCGCGCTCGTATCCGAGAGCCACCTCCTCGAAGTTCCTGGCTCTCTCCCTGGCGTCCTGCTCCGGGATCGGTGTCCGCGGGATGCTGGTTTTTTTGGGCCTGGCTTTCTTTTTTTCGCCTTCGTTTTTTTCTACGTCAGACATTTCTTATCACCCCGGCATTCCAAAAAGAGATCATTGGAGATTTTTTCCTGCTCCAGGTACTGCCTCTGCCGCGACATGAGCAGATCGAAGTCGACCTGGTGGCCGTCGAACTCGGGCCCGTCGACACACACGAACTTGGTCTCACCGCCGACGTCCACACGGCAGGCCCCGCACATTCCGGTGCCATCAATCATGATCGAGTTGAGGCTGACGATCGTCCTGACCCCGAATTCCTCCGTGGTCTTGCAACAGAATTTCATCATGATCGCCGGACCGATCGCGTAGACCAGGTTGACGCTGCCGTCCTGGCAGAGCTCCTTGAGCGGCTCGGTGACCAGCGCCTTGCGGCCGTGAGACCCGTCGTCGGTGGTAACGATCAGCTCGTCGCAGAGCTCGCTCATTTTATCCTCCCAAAGCAGGAGGTTTTTTGTGCGGGCGGCTACGATGCCGATGACCTTGTTCCCGGCTTTCTTGAGTTCCCGGGCAATGGGATAGACCGGGGCCACGCCCACGCCGCCGCCGGCGCAGACGACCGTTCCCACTTTCTCGACCTCGCTGGGCAGTCCCAGGGGGCCGATGAAATTGGCCAGGGAATCGCCTTTGCCCAGGGTCTGCAGATGACGGGTTGACTTGCCCACGGCCTGGACCACGATGGTGATGGTGCCCTTCTCGCGGTCAAAATCAGCTATCGTCAGAGGGATCCTTTCCCCCTCCTCGTGAATTCTCAAGATGACGAACTGTCCCGCCTGGGCGGTCGCCGCCACCTGGGGAGCCTCGATGACCTGCATATATACGTCATCCGAATAATCTGTTTTTTCCAGAATCTTGTACATGGCCTCCTCGATCCAAAAAGTTTCAGTTTCCTGTCCGGTTTCCGGGTTCTCCACCCGGGAACCGGGAACCAGCTTCTCGTTTCCCTTTCCGCTTAAGGCGCTTATTCCAGGCGCCTAAACCGGAAAGTGGAAACCGGCAAAGGCAAGCAGCCGGCTCAAATAGCCGATAGCACCATCCCGGCCGCTCCCCGCCCCGGCGCGCACAGGCCAGACCTCTCAACCGCCCAGGCCAGCTCCCGGAGGGTTGCCCGGTCCAGAGAAACGGGGTCCTCCGGCGCCGCGGACATGATCTCGGCGATCCGGACGGCGCCTATCCGGCAGGGAATGCAGAAACCGCACAGGTACCGCGCGTTATAGGCGGCCATCGACGCCGCCGCAGCCAACAGGTCGAACCGCGCGTCCTCCCCGGGAAAAACATGGAGCGTGCGCCATCTCGGGCTGTCGTCCCGCGCGAACGACCCCAGGAGGCGGTCACGATTACCCCCGCTCTGGAAACTGCCGGAAAGCCCGCCAACCAGAAGCGAAGAGTTTGCCGACGCGCCCGCTCTTTCAAGCAGCTCCGCGATTTCCAAACCTGGCTCTGCCTCATAGAGGCCGGGCCTCTTCACGGCGCCGCTAACCTGGTAAATCCGGGAAAGCACCTGGCTGCCGGTGGCCAGGGTAGCCGTGATCGACGCGAAGCACTCGGCCCTGTCCACCAGGGTCGGCCGGGCCCAGACGCCGCGCCTGGCCACGTCCACCGCGAAAGGCATGGGCCGGTCGCGCTCGATGCAGGCTACCGCCACCGAGTCCTCCGAACCTACGAGGCTCTCGGGACCGGCGATCGCCTCCACCGCGAAATTTATGTTGGCTGACCTCTGTATCTCCTCCGCCGCCTCTTCCAGCCGGCCGGCCAGCGACGCGCCGCTCAAATCTGTAAAGAGGAAGCCTCGCGTGGCCCCTGTGGCAATGGCGGCGATGAACATGCCCTCCAGCACCGCATAAGGGTCTTTTTCCAGCAGAACGCGAGCCTGCGCCGCGGCCGGGTCGCCTGCGTGGGCGCTGGCGACGATGACGCGCTCTCCTTCCGATCTTTGCACCTGCTGCCAGGCTGACGCCTTGCCCGTAAGACCGCCCAGGACCACCTCCGAGAGCACCTGCTCCGGGGTCATCTCCATCACAGCCCTTTTGAGCGCCACCGTGCCGCCTGCGGCCCGGTAGCCGGCCAGATCGACCGGCGGTTCGCCGAAACGCGCCGAAAGCGGTCCGCCCTCCACCACACCGGTTGCCGCGGCAGCCTGCTCCAGAAACTCAGGCAGCGGCACCGGCGGGCTGGCGGGCCTTATGGATTCGGCTGCCTCCTCGAAGCTGAACTCCGGATATGAGGATGCTATTCCGAAAAGCCGGGTGCGCGAGATGAATCTGCTGGCAGCCAGTGCTTTCAGGGATGCCTCCGTAAGACATCCCTCTTCCCGCTGCAGGGCGCGCAATGCCTCCAGCAGGGGCTTTTCGGCCTGAGCCGCGATAATCTCCTTTGTCCGGAAGTTTACCTTGTCCATTTCAGTGGCCGATCCGTATCCGCTCATTTATCCTTCATCCTCGATATTACCTCAGTTCCGCGTCGGAAACCGAATAGAGCGACTGCTCCGTCAGGGCGTTTATCAGCCGCACCGTGCGCATCATCTCCGGGTCCTTGGCGTTGAGAATGGCCGAGGTCATACCGTTTGCCGCCAGCATAGGCAAAAACGTGCGCTCTATGCAGCTGCGCAGCTCATCTAGGGCGCCGTTGGAAACATTCGACAGGCCGCAGGTCATCTGCACCGGCTCCTCGAAGAGCTCGCTCAGGCCCTTGACGACTTCCATCACCGGCACGGCATGGTCCTGGGCCACGCCGATGGGCATGACGATGGGATCTATCCATATCCGGGAATTGGGGATCCCCATCTCGTTGGCGGCCATAACCAGCTCATAGGCGATTCCCAGGCGCTCATTGGCATCCTTGGGGATGTGCGTGGACATGGTCAGCCCGATGATTTCGCAATCGTACTTGGCCGCAAGCGGCAGTATGTTCTCCATCTTGTCCGGCTGGGCGCTGAAGGAATTTATCAGGGGCGGCCGGCTGCAGGCCTTGATGCCGGCCTCCATGGCCTCATGGTTGCTGGTGTCCAGGCAAAGCTGCAGGTCGGAAACCTCCTGGATGGTCCTGACCATCCAGTCCATCAGCTCCGCTCCCCCCTTGCGGGCCGGTCCCAGATTGACGTCAAGCAGATCGGCACCGGCCTCTGTGCACTCCCTGGCCAGCCCCTGGATAGGCTCGGGATCGCGATTCTTCATCGCCTCTCCGATGCTCTTGCTCATCACGTTGATATTCTCAGCGATTGCCCTCATTTAACCTCCGTTAGCAGTTAACTTTCTATATTTTTTTTGGCCTAAAAAAAGTCACATCCGCGAGCGGGCGAAACCCTCTCAAGACACCCGGCTCTGCAGAACCCAGCCGGGTGCGGGCAATGTCCGCAGCGACCATGTGCAGCGCCAATGAAGCAGAGCACTCAAGCAAGCTCCTTCGCGAACCGGGAGCAAGGGCATTGCCTGCACCCGGCGCGCCACTAGGTCAGGCTTCCGCCGATCCGGGCCTGAGCCCCGCCCGCGAGAGGATCTCCGGCACCGCCTCTTCCCACTCCACGGCCATGATATGAACCCCCGCGACTCCCTCTACCCGCCTCACCCTGTCGATGATCTCCACGCAAATGTCGATGCCCTCACTCTGGGAATCCTCAGCGGCGCCCATGCGCTCCACAACCGTGTCGGGGACATCCATTCCCGCCACCCGGTTCTTCATGTATTTAGCCATGCCGGCGCTCTTGAGCGGCGCCACCCCGGCAAGTATTTTACATCTTTCCGTCACTCCCAGCTCCCGGCACTGGGCCATGAACTGCTCAAACTTTTCGACATTGTAGATGATCTGGGTCTGGACGAAATCCAGCCCCGCATCCACCTTTTTGGCCAGGCGGATTGCCCGGAACGGGAACGGATCGGCGTAAGGGTTGGCCGCGGCGCCAATGAACAGCTTGGGCGGCGCGGTCAGCTCCTCCCCGTTCTGGAAAATCCCTTCGTCGCGCATGTTCTTGACCATCCCGATCAGCATTACGGAATCAAGGTCGAAGACACCCACGGCCTCGCGGTGGTTGCCGAAGCTCTGGTGGTCCCCGGTAAGGCAAAGCAGGTTCTTGACCCCCAGGGCCGCCGCGCCCAGGATATCGGCCTGGATAGCCAGGCGGTTGCGGTCCCGGCAGGTCATTTGCATGATGGGCTCCAGACCCTGCTCCACGACCAGCTTCGCCGCCGCCATGCTGCACATGCGGGCGATGGCGGTCTGATTGTCGGTGATGTTCACCGCGTCTGCCGATCCTTTCAACAGCTTCGCCTTGTCGATGATGACCCGCGGATCGGCGCCCTTGGGAGGGCCGAGTTCCGCGGTCACGGCAAATCTGCCGGCGCTCAGTACCTGTTCGAGCTTGGAACCGGACTTCACGGCTTGAAACCTTCCTTCTTCATGATCCGCGGACCCCCGGAATTGGAGGCGTCCCAGTTCTTGGGCCCGATGATCTTCCTGAGAGTGTCCAGCTGTCCGATGGCCGCCAGGCGGTCATAAATCTCCTGCCAGACGCACGGAATATCCGCCGACACCTCGCAGCGGCCTTGTTGGGAGCCGCCACAGGGGCCGTTGAGCAGTTTCTTGGCGCAGCGGGCAACCGGACATATGCCGCCCGTGAGGCCGATGATGCAGTCACCGCAGGCGATGCAATAGTCGAACCACTCGTGATGCCTCACCACGTAGCCCAGGGTGTTGGTGTTCATCGCCGGCATCACCAGCTTCTTTGGATAACGGAAGACCAGCCCCTGGGGGCCGATGCTGCAGGCGGTGGATAGCACCAGGTCGGCCCTCCCCACCTCTTCGCCGATGGAATCGAGATATTCGTTCTCGCACTGCCTGAGCACTGTGACCGTCTCCACGTTACCCTCGATGCCGTCCCTTTCCCGGGCGATGCGCAGTTGGGCCGCCAGCCGCTCGGCCTCCTTCTCGCCGCCGGTCAGACAGACCGCCACGCAAGTGTTGCAGCCGGCCACCAGGATGTTGCGGTGTCCGTCCGTCATGCGGCGGATCTCTTCAAAATTTTTACGTTCCGCGGTGATCATTTAAAACGATAATCCTGGTTCCTGGTTGGATTTGTCATCCCGGGCGCAGCGAGGGATCTGCTTTTTCTCCAGACGGAAAAGCAGATTCCTCAGTCGCTTCGCTGCTATGTGAATGTCAAGCCCTTCCTCAGGCCATGACTATTTGAT
>JACUUL010000006.1 GCA_014859345.1 Thermoleophilia bacterium | reverse complement strand
AAGAATCGACGTAGCCGCGCACGGTTTCCCACTGGCTGGCGTTGAGGGCGCTGGCCTTCTGGGCGCTTATGCCCACGAAAACCGATACCGCCAGCAGCAGGCCCAGCAATAATATTGCCGTTTTAAACAGCAATTTGGAACTTACTTGCATAAGTACTTCCTCCCTTCATCCTCAGATGAAAATTTGACCCGATATTCGGGCCTTCTTCCTTTCAGACCCATGCTGCAGGTCCCAAAACCCCCTTCACGGCGCCCGGTCAGGCGCCGGTTGTTGTCTGCCGGAACAGTACTTCTTTATCATGATCCGGCGCAGAACGTCTTACTGATATCCGGATGTGACTCGATCTCATCCTGGCGCGGGAGGAAGGCCCGGAGGCCTTCCTCCCGTCTTTCTCGTCTTGATCGACCGTTTAACCGCCTATGCGGACGGCTCGCCCGGAACCTGAACGCTGCACTGCCAGTCGGCGCACTCGAAGGTGATCTCCTTCAGGTTCTCGTGCCTGACCAGCTCAGGCTTCGCGTAAGGCTCCCGATGGTCGCTCTTTGTAACTGCCATATTGCGTTCTCCCTTCATCCTCAGTGTCGTTAGCACTGGCTGCTCCTCGCTGCTACCTTGTTGCCCTGGCGTTATTCAGGCTAGGCGGGGTAGGAGTAGGAGTTGTTGCACAGATCGTTGGCAGTGGCCTGTACTGTGGTATTGAACGAGCTTACGCCCGCAGGCACGTTGTAAACGACCGTAGCCGGTGCGCTGCCGCCGCCAGCGATGTTGCCCACCGCGGAGGCGCTTACCATGGTGACGCCGTTGGTGTTGACGGTGCCGCTGATGGCCACGTTATGAGCCGCCGCCAGAGCGGAGCCGTTGCCGATGCTGTAGTCAACCGACAGGTTCCGGTCCGTGTAGTCGGCATAGCTGGCCCAGTAGACGTTGGTCTTGCTCAGGCTCAGGGCCGGCTTGGCGCAGTAGTCGCTCTTGGTGGCCACATCGGTGCCGCAGGAGATGCCGCCTGTGCCTTCGTCGGCGACCTGGCCGATCAGTGCAGGCGCGGTCTTTGTGCCTCCGGCAGAGCCGCCGCCGATGTCGAAGATGAACGTAGTGCCCGGGAAGGACGGATTGATGCCGGCGGAGCCGCCCCGGGAGTGCACATACAGGAAGCCCTCGTCATGGGCCACCGTGGGGCCGTGCATGTCGCCGCCGCCCGCTACGGTTGTTACACCGACCTGCGCGCCGCTGGACAGGTCGACGACCGCCAGCTTGCTGTCGCCGCTGATGTTTCCACCTGTCACGTAGGCATAGTTAGCGGTCCGGGCCACGTCGAGGATGTGCAGGGCGCCGGTGTCGATGATATCCAGCTGATCGCTTATCGCGCCACCCGGCCACGCCATCGTGGTGAGCTTTTTGGCGGGCATCAGTGAAGCGTAGGCGGTGGTGCCGTCGGTGCTCCAGCCGATGCCGCAGGTGGCGCGGTTATCGGCGCCCACTCCGGGATTCACGTAGCCGCCGGTGCTGCCGGTGGCCTTGTCGAACTCGTAGATGCCGCCGTTGCCGGCAGCCGCGGACATCGAGGTAGCCCAGATCTTTCCGTTCGGAGCAAATTCGATGCCGCAAAGTCCGGCCGTGAACGCGTACTGGTCGGCGCTAGCCACTTCGTAAGAGGACTGCGCCAGAGTGCCGAGATCGAGCTTGACGATACGGCTGTCGTAACCGGCCAGCGCGGCGTTAGCGTTCCAGAGGACGCCGTCCTCCACCAGCACGCCGTGGTTATTGGCCAGCAGGCCGCCGCCGCCAATGGTGTTTACCACCGCCATGGCGTCGATGTCGAGCACCTTGACGTTGTTGCCGCCCGGACCGCCGTTGCCCATGAATACAATATCATCGCTGAGCTGCGAATCCGGCGCGGCAGCAGTGCCTATGCTGGCGCCAAGAACTGGCACCAGGGCCAGCGCCATGATGGCGACGGCCACTAGGCTTACTTTCCAACTTGACTTCATCCCTTCACCCTCCTTAGCAATGGTGACTCAGTCTGGGTCAGATGATTGCACATTGATCCTTCTTGTTCTTGCGTTCTGGTATCGCTGTTTCGACTGCTTTACCTGTTAGGGCTTCGCATCACCTCCCGAGCGCCCCGGATGTCAAGTTAATCATTTACATGGAAATAAAGTGTCTTTATGGAAGGAGCCACAGGGGTCACTAAATCCGGATATTCGATCTTCTTGATTTTTAAAAGACTTGCTTGAGTCGGATAGACCGCGGTCGCTGCTGTGAGCCGCTGCTTCCACGCCGCCGTCATGCTTGGTCAAGTCTTATCCCGAAAGCCGGTTAGTGCCGCCGAACTCCCTGATTGTTGACAAAGACACTTATAATGCAAGTAGTTTACTCTAATTGACGAGTTTTTCATGATGCAATTTAATCTTATTCCTGGTGATTAAGCTTCAAATTTTATGTAATATAAGCCCCCCGGGGTATTCCTATAAGCACTCCTTTTTGAATTTTTTTTAAGGGAATTCCCTTAATTTGTTTCTGAATTATGCTGATTTTCGGGCGCGGATCCGCTCATGGTTTTTTTGCAATCGGTAGAGCATCGTTTTAGGGTTACTACATGAAACTTGCGGTTACAGGCAAGGGAGGAGTCGGCAAGACCACGGTTGCCGGCACCCTGGCGAGAATCCTCGCCGGCCGGGGCATGCGGGTATACGCCGTGGACGGCGATCCGGATGCAAATCTGGCTTCAGCGATTGGCATACCTCCCGAAGTAGCCGAGACCGTCGTTCCCATCTCTGAGATGACACAGCTGATCAAAGAGCGGACCGGCGCCGAGCCGGGCGCCATGGCTCCGGTCTACAAGATGAACCCCACGGTTGATGACTTGCCCGAGAGCCTTTCGGTGGAGGCGCACGGCGTGCGCCTGCTCAGGCTGGGAACTGTGGTAACCGGCGGCGCCGGCTGCATCTGTCCCGAATCGGCGCTTCTTAAGTCCCTGCTGTCACATCTCCTGCTGGGCGAAAAGGATGTGGTCATCGTGGACATGGAGGCCGGCCTGGAGCATCTGGGACGCGCCACCGCTCGCGGCGTGGACGCGATGCTCGTGGTCGTGGAACCCGGGCGCCGCTCTCTGCAGACTGCGGAGAAGATCCGCAAACTGGCCGCTGATATTGGTATTACCAACATCCATATAGTGGTCAACAAGGTGACTGAAGCCGATGAGGACTTCTGCCGCGAGATGAAGAGCGAATATGACGTGATCGGCTGCCTCCCCTTCGACGAAGACGTGCGCCGGGCCGACCTGGCAGCCGCTACCCCCTATGACACGGCCCCGGGATATTCGGCGGAGGTTGAGAAGATCCTGGAAAAGCTGGAAAGCCCATAGTTTTTCGGCCTGCGGTTTACCAGCCCCACTGACTGCGTTAATATACTTCGTGAAAATCTACACAAGCGAGCGGGAGGAGAGGTCCTCCGTCAGGCTTTGTTAGATCAGGATGGGCGCAATTTGTTTGCCCGGGATACGTTAACAGGATGACCATATCAATCTAAGGAGCTTCGGGTGTATTTCCCTTCATACAGAATGCGCCGCCTCAGGCAGTCGGCTCAGATGCGAAACCTCGTCCGGGAAACCGAGCTGCTGCCCGACAGGCTGATCTTTCCGCTGTTCGTCATCCACGGCCAGGACGTGCGCAATCCTATCGAGTCCATGCCTGGCTGCTTCCAGCTCTCGATCAACAACCTGGTGGACGAGGCCAGGGAGGTGCGGGAGCTGGGCATCCCCGGGGTGATCCTGTTCGGCATCCCTGCCGAGAAGGATGAGGCCGGCACCGGCGCCTACGACGAAGAAGGCATCGTGCAGATGGCCGTAGCGGCGCTCAAGGAGGAGGTGCCCGGCCTGCTGGTCATCACGGATGTTTGCCTCTGCGAATACACCAGCCACGGCCATTGCGGCATCGTCAAGGACGGCCGGGTGGATAACGACATCACTCTGGAGATGCTGGCCAAGATGGCGATATCGCATGCCCAGGCGGGAGCCGATATCATAGCTCCGTCCGACATGATGGACGGGCGGGTTGCGGCAATCCGCACCGGGCTTGACAGCGAAGGCTTCAGCGACACGCCTGTCATGTCATACGCCGCCAAGTACGCCTCCGCGTTCTACGGGCCTTTCCGGGAAGCGGCCGGGTCAACGCCGGAGTTCGGGGACAGGCGCTCCTACCAGATGGATTCCCGCAACAGCGACGAGGCCATGCGCGAGGTGCACCTGGATATCGAGGAAGGTGCGGACATCGTTATGGTAAAGCCGGCGCTCCCATATCTGGACATCATTCACCGCGTCAAGCAGGAGACGAAGTTCCCCGTGGCCGCGTACAACGTCAGCGGCGAATTCTCCATGCTGAAAGCCGCCTCCGAACGGGGCTGGCTGGACGAAAGGGGCGCCGTGCTGGAGGCATTGGGCGCCATCAGGCGGGCCGGAGCGGACATTATCATCACCTACCACGCCAAGGACGCGGCCCGCTGGCTGAACGAATAATCCGAGGACACTTTGCCAACTGATTCCCCGGGGGAACTCTTGGATACCACAAAATCAGATGAGCTATTCGACAAGGCTGTCCGCCTGCTTCCGGGCGGCGTCAACAGCCCGGTGCGCGCCATGCGCTCCGTGGGCCTGCGGCCGCTGTTTATCACCCGGGGAGAAGGCAGCCGCATGTACGACGCCGACGGCAATTCCTACATCGACTACGTAGGCTCCTGGGGGCCGCTTGTCCTGGGGCACTCCCATCCGCAGGTTCTGGAAAAACTGGAAAAGACCCTGCGGGACGGCGTCAGCTTCGGCGCTCCCAGCCCATTGGAGATCGAGATGGCGGAACTGGTCATAAAGGCGGTGCCGTCCGTAGAGATGGTGCGGATGGTCAACTCCGGCACCGAGGCCACCATGAGCGCGCTGAGAGTGGCCCGCGGCTATACCGGCCGCGACAAGATCGTCAAGTTTATCGGTTGTTACCACGGCGCTGTCGACAGCCTGCTGGTACAGGCCGGCTCGGGGGTGGCCACTCTCTCCCTGCCGGACAGTCCCGGCGTCACCACGGGCACATCGGCCGACACGATCCTGGCTCCTTACAACGACCTGGACGCGGCCGGCGCGATAATGGGCTCCGAGGGGGAGCGGGTAGCGGCCATAATCTTGGAACCTGTGGCGGGCAACATGGGAGTCGTGCCGCCGGCAAAAGGGTTTCTCGAGGGCTTGCGCTCGCTGGCCGACGAGTACGGAGCGGTGCTCATCTTTGACGAAGTCATGACCGGTTTCAGGGTGACTTACGGCGGCGCCCAGGAACTTTTCGGCGTCACTCCGGACATGACATGCCTGGGCAAGATCATCGGCGGCGGCCTGCCGGTGGGCGCTTTCGGAGGCCGCCGCGAGATCATGGAAACCGTGGCTCCGGCGGGATCCACATACCAGGCCGGCACCCTTTCCGGCAACCCGCTGGCGATGGCAGCCGGCATATCCACCCTGACCGAGCTGGCCAAACCCGGCGTCTACGATATCCTGGAGCGGAAATCCGCGGCCCTGGCGGCAGGTCTGGAAAAGGCCGCTTCTTCCGGGGACAGGCCCTGGTGCGCCAACCGGGTCGGCTCCATGATGACCCTGTTCTTCACTTCCGGTCCGGTCAGGGATTTCGCCAGCGCCAAGGAGAGCGACACCGGCATGTACGCGGACTGGTTCAAACACATGCTTGAGAACGGAGTATATCTGGCGCCGTCCCAGTTCGAGGCCGGCTTCGTATCGCTGGCCCACAGCGATGAAGACCTGGAACACACCGTGGCCGCCGCTGCGGACTTTCTGAGTTCATGAAAGAGGAGGTCGCCATCCAGCTGCCATGAGCCAGGCGAACAGGAAAAGCTCTATCCCCGAAGCAACGGTGCCGCGCCTCTCCCAGTACCTGCGCAAACTGCAGGAAATCCAGAGCCGCGACGTGACCACGATATCTTCCCGCCAGCTGGCGAAGGAGGTGGGCACCAACCCGGCCCAGATCCGCAAGGATCTATCCTATTTCGGCGAGTTCGGCATTCGCGGGGTAGGCTACGATGTGGACCGCCTGATATCAGAACTGAAAAAATGCCTGGGCCTTTGGCGGTCCTGGAACGTGATCATCATAGGCGCGGGCAAGCTGGGCACGGCTTTGGCTCTTTACCGCGGCTTTCAGAAGCAGGGATTCAACCTGATCGGCATGTTCGACGCCGATCCGGGAGTGGTGGGCAGGGACCGGGGCGCCGGGCCGGTGATGCATGTGGACGGCCTGGAAGATTTTCTGAAAAAGAACGACGTCCACATAGCCATCATCACCACTCCGGCCGAGCCGGCCCAGCCGCTCATCGACCGGGTGACCAGGGCGGGCGTGCCTTCGGTGCTGAACTTTGCTCCCATCCGGGCCACTACCGTGGAGCCGGCTATCCTCAGGCAGGTGGACCTGTCAACCGAACTCATGATCCTGTCCTTTCACCTTGACAAATGACGACGGCCGGCCGCATCCTCTCGCTGATCCGGGCGGAGATCGCCGCCGATACCCCGCTATTGGGAAATGCCCTGCTGACCCCGGCCCGGACTGAAGACGCCGGATACTCCGACCTGTTCACAGCCGCCAGGGACGCGGCCGGCCCTTCCTGCAGCGACGGTGACGGGCTCTACCTGGCGGGACTCGAGTACATCTTCGAGGGATACCTGCTCCATATCGGAGCCAGCCGCCTGCTGGCCCCCCCTGATGGTGGCTTCGCTCTCCTCGCCGGAGATTATATGTATGCCCGGGGCCTGAACCGGGTGGCCCGGCTGGAGGATCCGGTTCCCATAGACATGCTTGCCGATCTGATCCGGACCTGCGCCGTAATCAGTTGTGAGGGGCTCGAACCCGGCCTGGGCCTTAATGCCTGGTCCGCGACTACCCTGAAGCTGGCGGCGCATGCCGCCGGCAGCAAAGGCAGCGGCCTGGCCGGTCCCCTGAATCCGGAGGGCGGCCTGGAGGCTCAGGCACGCGGCATCCTCAAGGATGCGGACGGCCAGGCCGAATCACTGCTGCTGAAATTCCCGGAACCCGCGGCCGGCAAGTTACGAGTGATCCTGAATGAGCTATACTCCAGCTTTAACAATTAAACGAAACGTTCACACAATCACCCAAGCGCATACCGAGGCAGCAATTCCTCCCAGGCCAGAAGCATGAGCACGTATCATACGTATCGAAATCGCCGGAACTACATCCAAGAGGCGACATGGCTATCAATGATCTGAGAGATTTCATAAAAATCCTGAAGAAACAGGGCGAGCTGGTCGTGGTTGACGCGCCGGTAGACCCTCACCTGGAGGTATCCGAAGTGACCGACAGGGTAAGCAAGGCCCACGGCCCGGCCCTTCTATTCAAAAACCCGATTGACTCACGAATGCCCATCCTCATCAACCAATTCGGCAGCATGAAGCGGATGGGCATGGCCCTGGGCAGGCGGGACCTGGACGATATCGCGGCCGAGCTGGGCCAGGTCCTGGAGCTGCAGGTGCCCCAGGGAATCGTGGCCAAAGTGAAAGCTCTGGGCAGGCTGAAGGAACTTTCCGATTCGGCACCCAGGCTCGTGAAGAAAGGGCCCTGCCAGGAGGTGGTCATGGACGAGCCAGACCTGGACTCCCTCCCCATCCTCAAGACCTGGCCGGGTGACGGCGGACCATTCATCACCCTTCCCGTGGTATTCACCAAGGATCCCTCCACCGGCAACCGCAACGCCGGCATGTACCGGCTGCAGAAGTTCGACTCGCGCACCACCGGCATGCACTGGCACGTGCACAAGGACGCGGCAGAGAACTTCCGGGCCTCGGGCGACCGCATGGAGGTGGCGGTGGCCATCGGCACAGACCCGGCCACCACCTACGCGGCCACGGCGCCGCTCCCCCGGGGCATCGACGAAATGATGCTGGCCGGTTTCCTCAAGGGCAGCCCGGTGGAGATGGTGGCCTGCAAGACAGTCGATATGGAGGTTCCCGCCACCGCGGAGATAGTGCTCGAAGGATTCGTGAAGAAGGGCGAGCTGAGGCGTGAGGGACCGTTCGGAGACCATACTGGTTATTACTCGGTGGCGGACGACTATCCGATTTTTCACCTGACCTGTGTCACCCACCGGCGCGATCCGGTCTACGCCACGACTATCGTGGGACGCCCGCCCATGGAGGATTGCTTCCTGGGCAAGGCTACCGAACGGCTGTTTCTGCCCCTGCTCCGGTTGACACTGCCGGAGCTGGTGGACATGAATCTGCCACTAGAGGGCGTCTTCCACAACTGCGCCATCCTCTCGATCAGGAAGAGCTATCCCATGCACGCCCGGAAAATGATGAGCGCCGTCTGGGGCCTGGGGATGCTCTCCCTCACCAAGTTCGTGGTCATTGTCGATGAGCATGTGAACGTGCATGACGAGAGCGAGGTGGCCTGGAGGGTGTTCAACAATGTGGATCCTCGCCGCGACGTGGTTATCACCGAGGGGCCGCTGGACGTGCTCGACCATTCCAGTCCCACGCCCAATTACGGCGCCAAGATGGGCCTGGACGCCACCAAGGCCTGGGCCAGCGAGGGCTATCCCCGGGAGTGGCCGGACGATATCGTCATGAGCGGGGAGATCAAACGCCTGGTGGACATGAAATGGTCCAGCTACGGGATCGACCTGGGCAGGGACTTCGGGTAAGTGGAAGCCTGGATAAGACAGCAACCTGGCGATTGAGCATGGCGTCCCCGGGCTTACAGCGTCTCCGGCCGCTCAGGACGCCTGCGCTGCTGGCGCGCTTCGTCAAGATCGAGCACAGTGTCTTCGCCCTGCCCTTCGCGTATGCCGGCGCTTTCCTGGCCGAGAACCGGATTCCCGCCTGGGACAGGTTGTTATGGATCACCGTGGCCATGGTAGCGGCCCGCAGCCTGGCCATGGCCCTGAACCGTGTGATTGACCACGAGATCGATGCCCGCAACCCCCGCACGGCCAGCCGGGAGATACCCTCCGGCAGGCTGTCAGTCGATGAAGGCATATCCTTTGGCGCCATATCGCTGGCTGTACTGGTTGTGGCCCTCTTCCAGTTGCCCCGGCTCACCTGGTACCTGTCGCCGGTCGTCATCGCCGCCTTTGTCATCTATCCATACACGAAGCGGTTCACTTTCCTGTGTCATTTGTTTTTGGGAGCGACAATCGGCCTGGCGCCCGTCGGAGCCTGGATCGCGATCACCGGCGCCATGGCGTGGCAGCCCTGGCTGCTTTTCGGGGCTGTGACCTTCTGGATCGGCGGTTTCGACATCATCTACGCATGCCATGACATCGGCTTCGACCGGCGCGAGGGACTAAAATCGATTCCGGCAGCCCTGGGAGCGGGGAAGGCTCTTTGGATCACCAGGGCCATGCATCTGCTGGCGGCGGCGCTTCTGGCGGCTGCCGGCGTGGCGCTTCAGATGGGAATTATCTATTATCTGGGGGTGGCTGCGGCCACGGCTCTGCTCGTTTACGAAAACGCTATCGTGTCCCCCCGGGACCTCTCCCGTGCCGGCGCCGCCTTCATGACCATGAACGGCATCATCAGCGTTGTCTACATCGCTTTTCTGACAGCGGACCTGCTGGTTTGACCCTGTCTTCGGGTCCCCGGTTGAAACGAGGTCATGTCCCTGATTTTCGTTCCCCTGCTTCCAGGCATGCCACGATGACCATGAACCAGGCGGTAAGCGCCGGAATGTACCATTCCCAGTCGAACATGTTATAGACGATGAAGACCAGGGCCGAGGCGGCCAGCGCCCGTCCCATAAGGTCGAACCTGCCGAACAGCCGCCAAACGCCCAGAGCTGCCGCGTATCCCAGAAACAGCGCCGTCAGAACCGCACCGACGATGCCGGTGTCCACGGCCATCTGCAGGACCACGTTGTGGGCGTATCTGGTGAATTGCGCTTCCTGATACCGCGAGAATATCTCGTAGAAGGAACCCAGTCCCCATCCGCCTGCCGGCCGATCCATGAATGCCTGCCACGCGGAGTTCCAGGTGACCTGGCGATGGGGCAGGAGCCTGTCCGCGCTCAGGCCCTCGATGAACCTGCTGCTCAGAATGACCTGCGTCCGGTGGCTAATGGCGAAAAAAACAGCTGCTGTCAGTCCCCCCAGGACGGCGAAAAGCGCGAAGGCCCTGTTGAACAACGGGCGTCCTTTTGCCGTGGCCGCGAATGCCTGGCCGGCGTACAGGGATACCGTCAGGAGCGTCACGACGGCGACGCCTATTTCCCCCTGCTCCGCCTCGCCGAAAGCCAGCGCCGCCGCCGCCATGATCAGGCCGGCCAGCATCGTCAGGAAAGTTTCCGGCGCCAGCCCGCGCCGCCAGGCAGACGCCAAAAAAAAAGCAAGCATGACAAGCAGCATCGCGGCTCCCAGCCGGGAAAAAGCCAGGGCCACCGCAGCGATCTGCAGCGCCGCAGCGGCCGCGAAAACCGGCCGGTCCGCTTTTCCGGCCGTCAAAAAAAATGCCAGAGTCACGGGCAGCGCCATAAGCTGAAAACAGCTGAGGGCGTTAGAGTATTCAAATACTGAGCCAGCCCTCAGAAAGTGATCCACGAAAACGACGTAGGGATAGATTCTCAGGAGGTAGGCGACTATGCCCCAGACGGCGGTGAAGCAGGCCGCATAAACCAGCCAGCGAAGCAGGCTTCCCGCCGCGGCGCCTCCCGACCGCAGCACCTGGCTGCGGGCAACCAGCAGAGCCGCCAGATAGCCCGCCATGAGCGCCGCCTCCAGCCCCGCCCGCCCGGGTGCCTCGTTCCAAAACAGGCTGGCCGTGGCCAGCGCGGTCAAAACCGTGAATATCCACAGGGCCGGCGAGCGCAGAATCCGCCGCTCGCCCAAGGACACTGCCGTGACGATCTCCCAGGAGCCGGCCAGCAGCAGCAGCGAGGCCAGCACCAATTTGGGCTCCGTGAAATACCCACCGCGCCACATTGTGCCCAGGAGGAGGGCCGCCATCAGAACATATAGGCCTGTTTTTTTCAGCATTCCCTGATTTTGTTCCATCCGGGGGCTTCGCGCAACTTGCAGACCGGTCCGGGCTCTCCCTGCCCTTTTAACTTTCTCTTCGGAGTTTTAGACTTTCAGACATGAAAGCGGTAGTGCAAAGAGTCAGCCTGGCCTGCGTACGGGTCGAGGGAACCGAGAAAGCCCGGATAGGACAGGGACTGCTTGTGTTACTGGGGGTCGCCGCCGGGGATACTTCCGATGACGCGTCCTGGATGGCCGGCAAGATCTCCCGGCTGCGGGTGTTCCCGGATGGGCGGCGTCACATGAACCTGTCGCCGGCAGACATCCGGGGAGAGCTGCTTCTGATCAGCCAGTTCACCCTGCTGGGAGACGCCAGCAGAGGAAACCGTCCCAGTTTCTCAGAAGCCGCCGGGCCAGACCTCGCCAGACAGCTTTACCTGGAAGTCGCGGCAGGCATCAGGAAGGCAGGCCTTCAGGTTAGGACCGGGGAGTTCGGGGCAATGATGGAAGTGGAGCTGATAAATGACGGACCGGTGACGATAATCCTGGAGAGCCCAAAAAAGCAAGCCGGCAAATCCTCAAGACCCTGATTATGGCGCCAGGCAGAAAGAAAACCGAAAAGCCATCCCGCAGAGGCCTCAAACGGCTCCGCAATCCGTTCGCCGGCCGCCCCCGCGGCGGCGCCGGGTACCATTCCGATAAGAAATACGGCAAGAAGGACCGGTGGCGGCAAAAGAAGCAGGCACAAGAAGAGATGGAAGAGGGCTGACGCGCAGCTTCAGCCGGCCGCAACGAACCCGCGGCTGACCGGCATCCCGGCGCCGGGAGCCCTGACTTTCCTCAGTGCCTGCGGTGTTCCGGATGTCCCCGGAAGATAAATGCGGTGGATGCGAAAAAGGGCGGGCCCATGAGGGCCCGCCCTGGTGGTTCCAGTTATTCCTCTAGCTAGCTGACGCCGACTACAACCGGGTTGTTGGCGGCCTGGATATCATTCAGGTATCCTTCCTTGCCGCTGCCGTCCCAGGCCATCATGGCGTAATCGAGCACAACCGCATCGTAATCGAGCATCCTCAGCATCATGTTCAGCTGAGCAGCGGTATTTGCCGTATAGCAGATTACCACGATGGTTTTGTCCTTGGGCAGCATTTCCAGGTTTTCCGGCACCATGCCCGCCCGGAACGGGATGTTGACAGCTCCTTCGATGTGTCCCAACTCGTACTCGTTCAGACCCCGGATGTCGAGAAGGAAGAGATCCTCCGCCTCGTCACCTGAGAGTTTCTCGTAGAGGACGGGAGCAGTGATGCTGTAATTGGCAAAATCACCGGTCATCGGCATGTCTCTCATGACCTCGGCGGCCTTATCAGCAATCAGATCGTAATCGTCGTCCGAGGGTTGGGTCAAGGGTCCGTTCTCCGGCGCCGGCGCGGCCGTCTCATCTGGCGGGCCCGCCACTACCGGCAGATTTGTGTCTGCCAGGTCGGCCACTGTTTCCTGCGTCTGAGGAGTCTGAGCCCAGCCACTCATGCCGCCCCTGATGATCGCCGCGTCAAATCCCAGCATCCTCAGGCCCATGACGACCTGTGCTTCAGTGTTCTCCCTGTAACCTACAACGATGATTTTGTCATCCTCGGGAAGCATGGCGAGAGTCTCGGGTTCAGCCCAATCCTGGAAATCAATCCGGACCGCTCCCTCGATATGACCCTGATCGAAATCCTCCTGGTCGCGGATATCAAGGATGTAGATGTTCTCGGCTTCCGCGGGATCGGCCAGCTTCTCAGCCAGCGCCACGCCAAAAATGGAATTTGCAGTGTAGTCCACGCCTCCTGGCGGCGTCGTCGCCAGAACTTCGAGCGCCCGTTCGGCAATGATCGCTTCCCCGTTCTCCTCGGGAACCGCCTCTATGGTGTCGGTTACGATTTCTTCTTCCTCGCCGCAAACGAGTCCCGTTGTTGCCAGCAATAACCCCATTAGCAACAGGATTATCAGGAACAGCCTGCCGAATCTTGTCATCTTCATCACTCCTGTCTGATTGGTTGCGGGCTTGAGAAACCGTTCCGGATTAATACCCGGAAAAGGGCCGGGTAGGGCCAAACGGGCTTCCCCCCAGATTCAATGCCGAAAGCTTATCCCCGGAAATAGGCGGTGTCAAGCGAGATTATTTGAGAGCGCCGGGCGCCTTGAAACGCCGGAGCCTGAGTGAGTTGCTGACCACGGAAACCGACGAGAGGCCCATGGCGGCCGCCGCCAGGATTGGATTGAGCAAAATCCCGAAAAACGGGTAGAGCACGCCGGCCGCCACCGGGATGAGCGAGGTATTGTAAAGGAACGACCAGAACAGGTTCTGCTTGATGGTCCTGATGGTGCGGCGGCTTAGGGCGATCGAGGCGACCACCCCGTTAAGGTCGCCGGAAATAAGGGTGATATCTCCGGCCTCCATGGCTACATCGGTGCCCGTGCCGATGGCAATGCCTACGTCGGCCTGGGCCAGGGCGGGAGCGTCGTTGATGCCGTCGCCCACCATGGCCACGATCCTGCCCTCGGCCTGCAGCCTCTTGACCTCGTTGGCCTTGTCCTCGGGCAGCACTTCGGCCAACACCCGGCTCACCCCCACCTCTGCGCCAATGGCCTCGGCGGTCTGCCTGTTGTCGCCAGTGAGCATGACCACCTCGAGTCCCATGTTCCGCAGGCGGGATACGGTCTCGCGGGAGCCTTCCTTGAGGATATCGGCTATGCCGATGACAGCTACAGTCTGCTTGTCGACCGCCATGAACACGGGAGTCTTGCCCTGGCTGGAAAGAGCACGGGCCCGTTCAGCGAAACCATTCAGCTCGATGCCACGGCCGGCAAGCAGGCCCGGATTGCCGATCAGGACGGATTGTCCTTCCACCTCGGCTTCAATGCCCTGGCCGGTTATGGCGCGGAAACTTTCCGGGGCAACCGGCTCTATGCCCCGCTCGGCGGCTCCGCTGACGATCGCCTCGCCCAGGGGATGTTCGGATCCCTTCTCCGCGGATGCCGCCAGGCCAAGAACCTGCCGCTCACTGAAGCCGTCGGCCAGGACATCGGTTACAGTCGGCTCCCCCCGGGTGAGGGTTCCGGTCTTGTCCAGAATGATCGTATCCAGCTTATGGGCGGTCTCCAGCGAGTCTCCGCCGCGGATGAGAACGCCCGCTTCGGCTCCCTTGCCGGTCCCTACCATGACGGCCGTAGGGGTGGCCAGGCCCAGGGCGCACGGACAGGCGATGATGAGCACGGCCACAAAATTGAGCAGGGCAAAGGTAAACGCCGGCTCGGGGCCCCATAACATCCAGATAACGAACGAGAGGGACGCCACCAGAATTACGCCCGGGACAAAGTAACCCGAAATGACATCGGCCAGCCTGGCAATCGGCGGCTTGGAGCCCTGCGCCTCCTGCACCAGATGTATTATCCGCGCCAGTGCCGTATCCTTGCCTACTTTGGTGGCGGAAAAACGGAAGCTTCCCAGTTTGTTGATGGTGGCGCCGATAACATCATCGCCGGGCTGTTTGCCTACCGGCATGCTCTCGCCCGTGATCATCGACTCGTCGACGCTGGAGGTTCCCTCCTTGACCACGCCGTCCACCGGAATCCGTTCACCCGGCCTGACCACCACCAGGTCGCCGACCGCCACCTCCTCCACGGGAATGTCAATCTCCCGGCCGCCCCGCACCACGCGCGCCGTCTTCGGCCTGAGGCCGATAAGCTTCTTGATGGCCTCCGAGGTCTGCCCTTTGGCGCGGGCTTCCAGCATGCGGCCCAGCAGAATCAGCGTGATGATGATGGCGGCGGTATCGAAATACATCGGCTCGCCCAGTCCCTGCGCCGCGAAGAACGACGGGACAAGGATAGCCGCCACCGTGTATAAATAGGCGGAAGAAGTACCGATCGCCACCAGGGTGTTCATGTTGGCGGAATAATGGCGGGCAGCGGCATAGGCGCCGGTGTAAAACTGCCAGCCTACCCAGAACTGCACCGGAGTCGCCAGCGCCCAGAGCACAAAGTGATTGTTGAGCGGCCCCAGCTGGCCGAACCAGTCCGGAAAGCTTCCCAGGAATATCGGCACCGACAGCACCACGCCGATGACGAGCTTAAATTGCAGGCGCCGGTAGGTCTTCTTCCTCAGCTGGGCCTCGGCGTCCTCTGCCGCTTCTTCCTCCCTGGCCTCCAGCACATGGTATCCGGCCTGCTCGATGACGTTCGTCAGATCCGCGCGCTCGACCGCCCCCGAAACATACACCACTGTCGCCTTCTCGGTGGCGAAATTGACTGAGGCCTCGACAACGCCATCCAGGCCGGCCAGCGCCTTCTCAACCCGCTCGACGCAGGACGCGCAGGTCATGCCGCCGATGGCCAGGGCAGTTTTTTCGGTGATCACCTGATAGCCGACCCCCTCGACAGCCGCAATCAGGTCTTTCACTCCGGCGACCTGCGGGTCGTACTGGACTGTCGCTTTCTCGGTGGCGAAATTGACGTCGGCGCTGACGACGCCGGCAACCTGCCGCAGGACCTTCTCATTGCGTTCCACGCAGGACGCGCAGGTCATGCCGCCGATGGGAAGGGATGCCTTTTTCAGACCTTCGCTCATATCTACTACTTATTATCGTATTTATTTCTACCTTTTATCACAAAATCAATCCGAAAGAAAGTAACTGCTCATTCTGTTTGTCAGGAATATCCCAAGGTGGCATTCTGGTTCTTCGCTCGCTCAGGATAAACTTCCCGAGGAATCCGCTTTTAAAGGAAAAGCAGATCCTTTCGTCGCGCTTCGCGCTCCTCAGGATGACAAACCTGAGCTAATCGAGCAATCAATATGTTCTTTCCGAACCTCCTTCATCCTAAATGGCTGACCGTGCAGCTGGAAGCCTGTTACCGTTCCATTTTTCAGTTTCGAGGTACATGTTGAAATTACCAGATAAATACCGGAAAGCGAAAACTGGAAACTGGAAACAGTAAACCCTATGATTCTCCCCATGGTCGTCGCAGCCAAATCGCTCAACAAGCGCTACCGTGACGTAGTCGCCGTGGCGGCCCTGGATTTCGAGGTTGAAAAAGGGCAGTGCTACGGCCTGGTAGGTCCCAACGGCGCCGGCAAGACCACTACCATGAAAATGGTCTATTGCATCGTGACCCCCACTTCAGGCTCCCTCCGTGTTTTCGACATGGAAGTCAGCCTGCAGCCGCGGAAAATAAAGGCCAGGCTGGGGGTAGTGCCACAGGAAAACAACCTTGACCCTGACCTTACCGTCTGCCAGAACCTGATGACCCACGCCAGCTATTTCGGCCTGTCCCGCGACGTGGCCCGCAGCCGCTGCCAGGAGCTGCTGGGCTTCGTGCAGTTGAGTGAGCGCTCCGATTCCCGGGTGCCCGATATCTCTGGAGGCATGAAACGGCGCCTGGTGCTGGCGCGCTCGCTGATCAACAACCCCGACCTTCTGATTCTCGATGAGCCCACCACCGGACTGGACCCCCAGGTGCGCCACCTGATCTGGGACCGGCTGCTGGAGCTCAAGGACCGGGGCATCACCCTGCTTCTTACCACCCACTACATGGAAGAGGCCCAGAAGCTGTGCGACCGGGTGCTGATCATGGACCAGGCCAATGCGGTCGATATGGGCAGCCCCGCGGGGCTCGTCCGCAAACACGTGCCCCCCTACGTGCTGGAGCTTAGAGTGGAGCGCAGACTCATCCAGAAGATTCAAGAACGCTTCCGGCACCTGGGCCACCAGATGAGCGGTCAGAACGTATACTTTTACGGAAACTCCCAGGATGAATTCGAGGAGATCGTCGCAGCCTATCCGGACACGGAACGAATTATGCGGCCAGCCTCGCTCGAGGATGTTTTCCTGAAGCTGACCGGAAGGGAGATCCGCCAGTGAAAGCGGGAATACTGGCCGTAACCCCCGCCTTTTTCAGGGTCTGGCGCCGGAACAGCCAGGTATACGTGGCTCTGCTCAAGTTCAACATCCTGCCGTCACTGGCGGAGCCGGTCCTCTTCATCACCGTGTTCGGGCTGGGCATCGGCTCCTATATCACCGAGATCGAAGGAGTGCCCTATATCGAGTTCGTGGCCGCCGGCATTCTGGGGAGCGCCGCCATCATGCAAGCTACCTTCGAATGCACCTACGGCTCATTCTTTCGCATGTCCATCCAGGGGACCTTTGAAAGCATCATCTCCACGCCGGTAAGCGCCAGCGAGGTGGGCCTGGGCGAGATTTCCTGGGGCGCTTCCCGCGGCTTTGTCAACTCGTCCCTGGTTTTGATCATTTTATTTTTTCTTGGCATTCTGGACCGCTGGCAAGTAATGTTCATTCCGCTCCTGATGTTTGTGGCCGCTTTCAATTTCGCCGCGATCGCGGTGCTGGTCACCAGCCGTATCGCCCAGATGGAATACTTCCGCTTTTACTTCGCCGGCTTCATACTGCCGGCGCAGTTTCTGTGCGGCACCTTTTTCCCGGTATCCCGTTTCCCGGAGGCAGTGCAGGTAATCGCCTGGACCATCCCCTTCACCAGCGTCATCGATATCGCCCGCACCCTGATGCTGGGACGGCCGGCCGATTTTGCCCTCTTCCTGGAAGGCGCCTGGGTGTTCATTTCGACGCTGATTTTCACGGAGCTGGCGGTGCGCAGCATGCACAAGCGCCTGGTAAGGTAAAATTATAAGGAAGCGACCATCGATTCGCCGGTTGCGACCCTGATCGTCAGCCGCGCGAAGCGAGGAACCAGAGAATATGTTTACAATCGTCCTGCCTACTTACAACGAGCGCGAGAACCTGGAGCGGTTCGTGGACGCCCTTGTCGGCGTCTTTGAATTAAACGGCCTCGACGGGCGGATGATCGTGGTCGATGACAGTTCGCCTGATGGCACCGGCGAAATCGCCGATGGCTTGTCTGCCCGCATGGAAAACCTCTCGGTTATCCACCGCGACCGCAAGGAGGGCATCGGTCCGGCTTACGTGGCCGGTTTCAAGCAGGCCCTTAAAACAGATACGCGGTTTATATTCGAAATGGATTGCGATTTCTCCCACGCTCCTGCCAATGTCCTACGCATGCTGGAGGCAGCCCGGGACGCCGATCTGGTGCTGGGCTCCAGGTATGTTCCGGGAGGTACGGTGGAAAACTGGGGGTTGTTCAGAAAGCTGATCAGCCGCTGGGGCGGTCTGTACGCCCGCTGGGTTCTGGGGATTCCCGTTAATGACCTGACCGGGGGATTGAAATGCTTCCGGAGAGAAGTCCTTGAATCCCTGGATCTCGACAGCGTCTCGTCTCACGGCTACGGTTTCCAGATCGAACTCACTTTCAAGGCGATCAGGAAGGGTTTCAGGGTGAAGGAGATTCCCATAAACTTCACCGACAGGGCGCTGGGAAAGTCCAAGATGTCGAAGAGGATTGTGCTGGAAGCGGCCGTGATGGTCTGGAAGCTGAGGCTTAAACCGGATGGGTAGCACCGGCCAGCCAACGTTTTCAAGTCATTATTTCTTCTTCGGCTTCAGGCGATCTGCTGGATGCCTTTGATGCGAACGCCGCCGGCAAGTTCCTCGTTCCGCCTCTCAAGCTCGGCGGTCCTTTTTTTAAGATCCTGATAGAGCCTGGAATTCCCGATAAACATGGCGATCTGGATAGATGCCACCTCGAGCACTTCGATTTCCGCCTGCCCGAAATGGTCCGGCTGGCTGCCGGCCACGCCCAGCACCCCCACCAGCCTGCCCCGAAAGAGCATGGGCATCGCTGCCAGCGAGCCATCGCCGCACCGCTTGAACATTCCCGCGGACGCCTCTTCCAGGTCGTCAACATTAATTACGATCGAGCTGCCCCTCTTGACCACCATGCCTGAAAAACCGCTGCCGGGTTTCAGTCTGCGGACTTCCTTTACCACTTCGCTCTCGCCACCCGCCTGCTTCCAGAGCTTGAATGTCAACTGGTCGGCGCTGCTGTCATACAGATGGATCCAGGCCCTGTCGGCGGCCAGCAGAGGCAGAACCTGGTCCAGCGCATTCTCCAGCACCTCATCCAGATCCAGGGTCTGGCCCGCGGTCGCGGCCAACTGGTAGAGAGCCGCCAGCTCACGATTCCTTGCGCTTACGCGCTCTTCGAGACTGAGGCGCTCGGTGATCTCGCGGGCCAGGCACACCTGGGCAACCACCCTGCCGTTGTCAAGATAGCCGGTGGTGGTTATCTGCAGGCAACGGAGGCGCGCACTGTCCCTGCCGTCTTTTATCCGCAGCTCATACGGCTCGACCTCCATGCCCCGCATGATTTTTTCGAAACTCTCGACAGCGGGGGCCACAGAACCGGGCGCCAGCAGATCGATCAGCTGACGGCCCAGCAGTTCCTCCGGCTCGTAACCAAGGACGCCGTCGCTTTCATCGCTTGCATACTGGAGCCGGCCGTCCGAACCTATCACGAAGACCAGATCGTTTATGCCCGACAGGATCTTCTCACAGAAATGCTTGAGCTCCGCGACCTCTCGCGTGAGCCTGTCCAGCTCGCGTTCCAAAGACCGGGTGAGCCCGTTCCGGGGGTGCCCCCTGACGAGACGGTTGGCAGCCACTGCCAGGAGGGGGAAGACGCCAAACAGGAAAAAGGCAGCTATGTGTCCCGCGTGGCCGAACGGAATAAAAGAAAATAACGATTGGCCCTGGCCGCTGAAGCGGATGCCAAAATATGTGACATTTATGCTGATCCCGGCAAGAGCCATGGCATAGATCATCCAGGGTTTAAAGCGCTGCTCGGCGAAGTCTTTCATCTCATAAAAATGCAAATCAGAAAAGATGCTTCTTGCTTGCAGGAGTTTCCGACGCTGTTTCTACAGGCGGATTTTGTGGGGGGTATCGGCCCTATTTAAAGAAAGCTTTAATCGCCGGCCGCCGGCGGCTGCCAGCCTCAGGCGGCTTTGATACCATAATCGCGGGCCAGCGACCGCGCCCGGACTGTCTCCTCGGCGGTTAGGCTTCGATCGATTCCGGGATGGAGGTGGGCCTCATGCTCGGGGCGATACTGGAACATGAGATTGAAGCGGACGCCCGGCAGATTCCGGGCCACCCATGCCATGATGGGCGCCGTGCAGCAGTCGAGATGGCCCGGCAGCACCAGATGCCTGAGCATCAATTCGGCCTGGCGGTAAGAGAGAAGGAGGTTCCGCGTAACGGTTTCCCAGTACTCCGGTACATCCGAATACTCTTCGGCGCAGCCATTATCCCCGTAGCGAAAGTCGCTGAGATAGATGTCGACGGCGCCGCCGAGCAGTTTCATGGCCTCCCGGGAGGCATAAGCGTTTGAGTTCCAGACAACCGGAACATCTGACCGGAGCAGGGAGATGATATCGAGGCACGTGTGAAGATGAGGGTCTGGGTTGCCGCCCACGAAGTTGACGTTCCGGCTGCCCCTTTCCCGGCCCCGGTCGATGGACCGCGCCAGGCTTGCCGGGTCAGCCACAGAGCCGGCAGCAGGGCTGGTGGCGATATCATGGTTCTGGCAGTAAACGCAACTGAAATTGCAGCCGGTGAAGAAAATTGTGTGGGAAGGAACCAGCTCCGCTTCCTCGCCGAAGTGAAAGAACTCGCTGGCATAGCGGGACCGCACCGGGACCCCGCAGGTTCCGGTTTTGCCCGACGTCCGCTTGGCGCCGCAGCGGCGCTCGCAGAAATTGCATGATGATAGAAGACGGCGGGAGATTGCCTGCTTAAGCTCAAGCAGGTTCGCGTTATCCGGCCGGGATGATTTTTCCCGAACTCCGGCGGCCAGGCCGTCCAGGGCGGCATCGTGAACCTCCCAGAGCACGCCCGCGTCCGCCCCCTCCAGATCGAGGCGGTTCAGGCCGGTGTCCCGCGAGCGGAGAGCGTGAAACCGCGGCTTCTTTTTACCTGCGAGGATGTCAAAATAAGCGGACAACATATCAATCATAGTTTAGCAATTATTTGACTCGCTGGTCCCGGTCGTCTATGTTTATCAAGGAAGGCCGAAGCCTTCCGTCAGAGAGCCGAAGCTCTAAAGACTGATTGATCTGTTTACCCGACCTCGAAGGTCCGGAAGAGCCGCTGGGCTCCCGACTTCGGGGTTTTTTGCGTCTCAGGATCTTCAACAAGGAAGCGGCGCAAACCGGTTTAGGGGAAGCCTCCTTTTTGATCGGCAATAGAACCGGGAATGACAAACCGGAAACCAGGAAAGCCTGACTTATGAAAAAACTACCCGTGATAGCTGTTGTGGACGGCATGGGCGGCAACATCGGCCACCAGATCGTAAGCCAGATAAGGCGGGAACTGCCTGAGGATGTCGAAATCCTCGTCTTCGGCACCAACTCCGCCGCCACGGCAAACATGATGCGGGCCCGCGCCAGCCGGGGCGCAACCGGTGAGAACGCCATCCGCGTCTCAATCGACCAGGCGGATGTGATCCTGGCGCCTGCCTCCGCGGTCATACCGAATTCGTACATGGGAGAGCTGACGCCGGGAATGGCAGGCGCCATCGCTGCCGCCCGGGCTCAAAAAATACTGTTGCCACTGGGGCACCCCCGGACTCATTTCGTTGGCACCAGCCGTCAGCCGCTTCCCCACCTGATGGATGAAGCCCTGGCCAGGCTGAAGAAGATGTTTGACATCGAAGAGGAGGTGAAAGCGGATGTGTGAGCTCACGGTCTACCTCCAGAATGAAGAGAAGGAAGAAAAGCTGATGGAAGATGTCGCCACCATTATTCCCGACGGTGAACGGCTGGTGCTGACCGACCTGCTGGGTCAGCAGAAAATCGTCGAGGCCAGGATCAAGGAACTCAGGCTCCTCGAACACAAGGTCTATCTGACCCGGTAATGTCGGCGATCCTGCCGACGCGACGGCAGGACCCGGCTTGCGAAACAGCAATGGACTCCGGGCCGCGAAGGCCCGTGTGCCGCCAGTAAGGCGGCGCCGGACGCAAGTGGTCTATTTCCCGCCCCAAAAAGGGGAACCGGAACGAGCAACCGATGCACATCCCCGACGGTTATATAAGCCCGCAGACGGCAGGAGGCCTCTGGGCCCTGATGGTGCCGGTGTGGTATACCGCCGGATACAAGGCAAAGAGGCTGCTAAAGGCCCGGCAGGCGCCGCTGGTGGCCATCGGCGCCGCTTTCACTTTCGTAATCATGATGTTCAACATCCCGGTGCCGGGGGGCACTACCGGGCATGCCATCGGCGGGACGCTGGTGGCTGTCGTGCTGGGACCCTGGACAGCCGTTATCGCCTTGACCGTGGCGCTGGTCATTCAGGCGCTCTTCTTTGGCGACGGCGGTCTGCTGGCTCTGGGCGCCAACTGTTTGAACATCGGGTTCGCCATGCCGGTCGCGGGTTATTATGTCTACCGCGTGTTTAGCCTTGGCGCCGCGCCGGGGTCGGCCCGGCAATGGCTGGCCGCGGGAGTGGGGGCGTACGCAGGAATCAATGTGGCGGCTTTTCTGACGGCTGTGCAAATAGGGATCCAGGGCGACTTCTTCCAGACTGCCGCGGGCGCCGCCCTCTATTCTCCTTACGGGCTCTCCCAGGCCGTCCCGGCGATGATGGCGGCGCACCTCACATTGGTGGGCTTTGTCGAGGCGGCGGTAACCTCGCTGGTGGTCCTGTATCTCCAACGCACAAACCCAGGCCTGCTATTGGCCGCCGCGGAATCGAAGAAGGCCAGGGCGGGAGGGCAGCGGCTAAAGCCGCTGGCAATCGGACTTCTGCTGATGATTGTGTTCGTTCCCCTCGGGCTTCTGGCCAGCGCGCCGGCCTGGGGCGAATGGGGCCCTGAGGAGATCCGCGAAGAGCTGGGCTTCATCCCCGAGGGCATGGAGCGGTTCGCGGGCCTCTGGAGCGGCATCCTGCCCGACTATGCCCTGCCTGGTGATGGAGGAGAGCCCTGGGCCGGGGTGGCGGCGTATGTATTTTCGGCCATCCTGGGACTCGGCATCGTATCGTTACTGACCTACGTTATCGTGCGGTTGACCGCCGGGAAAGACGTGAGGAAATAGGATGGCTGAAGCCGGCCTTTCGATACCGGAATGGATGCGGAAAAAGCCGATCGACGCCGGTGTGTCAAGAAACGGCCGCCGCCGCCGGACCAGCGTTGTGGAGCGGACCATTTCGGGCCTTTCCGAGGCGCTCAGAAGCAGCATCTTCTCCGAGCGGATAGCGGCGCGCCCGGGCCTTCTGCAGCGTATCGACCCCAGAATAAAGATTTTGGGATTTCTGACGCTGCTGATCGCGATAGGCCTGATCCATAGCCCGTTCATCCTTTTGGGTCTCTATGCCGGCACGGTCCTGCTGGCCGCGATGTCCCGGATTTCACCGGGATATTTCGTCAAGCGCGTCTGGCTGTTCATCCCGCTGTTTACGGGAGTAATCGTCCTTCCCAGCCTGTTCAACATCATCAGGCCAGGCGATCCGCTGGTCACGTTATGGGACTTCGGGCGCGACGTGCACCTGGGCCCGTGGCTGCTGGGCGACTCATTGGCTGTGACGCGGCAGGGCGCAACCGGCGCCGTTATCTTCGTTCTGCGAGTAGCGGCCTCGGTATCTCTGGCGGTTCTGCTGACTCTTAGCACCCGCTGGCCGGATCTTTTGAAAGCGCTCCGGGTCTTCCACGTGCCGAGGGTGTTCGTGCTGATAATTTCTATGACATACCGGTATATCTTCCTGCTTCTGGGACTGGCCACGGACATGTTCACGGCCCGCCGCAGCCGCCTGGCCGGCGTCTCGACTCCCCGGGAAGACCGCCGTTTCGTCACCGGCAGCATGGGTGCACTGCTGGGGAAGTCCCAGGCGCTCGGCGAGGAAGTCTACGCGGCGATGGTCAGCCGGGGCTACAGCGGCGAGCCGCGGACGCTTAACCGTTTCTCCCTGGCGGGCAGGGATCTGGTGTTCGCCGCGTGCGTGGCGATTCTTGCGGTGGCCGTCATCGGAGGTGACAGGATTATTGGCTGAGAATAATCAGGTGGGAGGTCCGGCAATTGGCGAAGGCAACGCTGTCTACGAGGTATCATCCGTTTCTTACAGCTATGAGGAAACCGGGGCGCTTGACGATGTGACCTTCGAGGTAAAAGCCGGAGAGAGCCTGGCGCTTCTGGGCGCCAACGGTTCGGGCAAATCAACCTTGCTGAAAATGATGAATGCCCTGATCTTTCCGTCGTCCGGTTCCGTCCGGGCGTTCGGCGAAGAGCTGTCTGAGGAATCGCTTCAGGATGAGGGCTTCTCACTGGCGTTCAGGCGCCGTGTCGGTTTCGTGTTTCAGAACTCCGACGCGCAGCTTTTCTCCCCCAGCGTCTGGGAAGAGATAGCCTTCGGACCGCTGCATCTGGAGCTTGAGCCGGGCGAGGTGGAAGAGAGGGTCGAAGCCACCGTGCACATTCTCGGCCTGGAGCATCTCAGGGACAGGCCGCCATTCCATCTGAGCAGCGGCGAGAAAAAGAAGGTGGCTCTGGCGTCGGTCCTGGCCATAAGCCCGGAAGTGCTGCTGCTGGATGAGCCCACCGCGGGTCTCGACCCCAAGACCGCCGGTTTCCTGGCCAGGCTTACAGTGCAGCTGGCCGCCGCGGGCAAGACTGTCATCACGGCCACCCAGGACCTGGCCCTGGCGAAGGAGGTGGCCGGGCGGGCGATCGTGCTGGGCGAGGATCACCGGACGGCTGGCGACGGGCCTGCGGCGCGGATACTGGGAAACCGTGAGTTGCTCCTTTCCGCCAACCTGATCCACGATCATCCCCACAGTCACGCGGGCATGGAGCACTATCACCCCCACAGCCACCTGGAGGAACATCATCACGGTGACGAGCATTAGAAGGGACGCATGCGGAACCGGGGAGCCGCGGACCGGGCCCGCGGCGCCGAACGGCCTGAAAGCTCAGACGGAACTCTTCACCTCGAACCCCGTTAACCCTTCCACGGATTGGGAGTAATCATCCAGGATGGTGTCCACCCGGGCATGGGGCGGGCCCTCTCTGCAGAGTTCCACCATCTTATCAACCGAACCGGCCGGGCCTTCAAAAACCGCCTCCACTTGGCCGTCCAGCCGGTTTCGCACCCAGCCCGCCAGACCGAGCCGGCGGGCATGGTCGGCTGACCACTGACGGAAAAAAACCCCCTGGACGCGGCCGGAGATAAATATGTGAGCTCGTTTGATGGGCACCTATAAGTTCCTGCAGCGACTACGCCAGGACCCTCAGCCCCTTGTATTTCATCCGCTTCAGCTTTCTTACCCTGAGCGCCAGCCAGGCGGTCAGGGCGCCGAAGAAAAAGCCCGCGGGCGGCAGCAGCATCATGAGCACCGAAAGAACAACCACAGAGAGGTCCAGCGCCGGACCGGGGTCCCGGCCCTCCCCCACGTGCATGAGGCCCCGGTACACGTAATAGCCGAGCCATGCCAGGCCCAGGCCCAAAGGGATGCCCAAAAAATGCAGGACGCTGCCGGCAGACTCGCCGGCCAGGGCGGCTGTAAAAAGCAGGGCCCCCGCAGCCGCGGCCAGCGGCAGGCGCAGCATCCTTTCCAGTGTAACCAGCGAACCGACGCGGGTAAGGAGCACCTCAAGGACCACCAGCGCCAGCAATATGACGATGACCAGGTTTGATGTCAGAAAATCAAAGGAGGTGCCTTCCACCTGAATACCCCACGACCAGCCCAGCCTGGACATGAACATAAACACCGCCACAGGCAGAAAGGCCCTGAACCCGGCCAGTGACGAGAGCCCGATTCCGGCTCCGATTGCCCACGCGATCGCCATCTGCTCCTCCCCGTTCCTTCAGGCTTTTTACGGATTCCCCGAGTCCCGGGGATTTTACCATTCTCACCCTGTTGCTTAAAGAATCCGGGCTGGACTAATATGGGAGAGTCCATGACCAGGATCGGCTTTGACAAGTATGAGGACTTTTACGCCCGGCGCACCGGATGCATGCGCTCGTCAGTTATGCGCGATCTCATGGCGGTCACCGCCATGCCAGACGTCATCTCCCTCGCGGGCGGCCTGCCGAGCACTGAAAGTTTCCCTGCCAAGACGCTGGCCCGGGTGACGCACGAGGTTGCCACGAAGGCGTGCGCAGCCGCCCTTCAGTACGGCCCCACGGAAGGCCTGGAGGAGACCAAGGCCAACATAGCCAGGGTGATGGAGGCCGAGAACACACTGGTCAATACCGACAATATCATCGTCACCACCGGCGGGCAGCAGGCCATCGACCTAGTTTGCCGCATTCTTATAAACCCCGGCGACCTGGTGATCACTGAGGCGCCCACCTATCCGGGAGCCATTCCATCGCTGTGCAGCTTTGAGGCCAACGTCATTCAGGTGCCGCTGGATGAGGACGGCTTTCGCACCGACCTGCTGAAGGACACATTGGAGAAACTCAAAAGGGCGGGCACGAAGCCTAAATTTATCTACACAATTCCCAATTTTCATAACCCGGCGGGGGTTTCCATCAGCCGGCAGCGGCGCCTGGAGATGATTGCCATGGCGCGCGACTACGGCCTCATCATCGTCGAGGACAATCCGTACGGCCAGCTGCGCTTCGAAGGAGAGCAGCTGCCGACCCTGTATTCACTGGACCAGGACGACAATGTCATCTATTTAAGTACGTTTTCCAAGATCATTTCGCCCGGCATCCGCCTGGGCTGGCTGGTGGCCCCGCCGCCGATCCTGCAGAAGATCAACCTCGGAAAGCAGGCCGCCGACCTGTGCCCTTCGACATTGGCGCAGATGATCGTCAACGAGTACTTCCGGGAAGCTCGCTGGCAGGACTACGTCGAGAAGGTCACCCGGGTTTATCACAAGCGCCGCGATGCAATGCTGGCGGCTTTGGAGAAGTATTTCCCGGAGGAAGCGGTCTGGACTCATCCCAGGGGCGGATTCTTCATCTGGGTGACTCTGCCGGAATACCTGAACACGGTCGACCTGCTGGCCCTGGCCGTGGAGGAGCAGAAGGTTGCCTTCGTTCCCGGCTCCGGAGGCTGGGTGGACGGCAGCGGCGCCAATCACATGCGGCTGGCGTTCTGTGGCGTGCCCGAGGACAAGATCGAGGAGGGGATCAAGCGGCTGGCAAAGGTGATCAGGGAGCAGATGGACCTTTACCGGGCATTGAGGGGATAGGTTGTCCCGTTTTACAGGTTCCGGGTTTGCATGGAATCGGCTCAAAGACCGGTGACGTGAAAAACAGAAACCTGGAAACATAAGTCGACTCCGACAGATGCGGAGGTTTTCAAGATGAGCATGAAGATCGCGGTTCTCAAGGGTGGGCGCTCACTGGAGCGCAACATCTCGCTCCGGTCCGGTACCCGGGTGGAAAAGGCGCTGGCGGAACTGGGGCACAAAGTCGAGGGGATCGACGTGGACGAGCGCCTCGTCAAGCGCCTGAAGGAGTTCAAGCCCGACGCGGCGTTCATCGCCATGCACGGCCGCAGCGGCGAGGACGGCACGGTCCAGGAGCTGCTGGACATCCTGGGCATCCCCTACACCGGCTCTGATGTGCTGCCCTCCATACGCTGCATGGACAAGGTGCTTTCCAAGCACATGTTTGAGGCCGGAGGCATCCCCACACCGGCTTTTTACGCTTTCAACCGGAACGCCTTTCAGGAGCTGGGCGCGGTCGATACCATGCCGATCGTGGCCGAGGCGCTGGGCCTGCCCATCGTGGTCAAGCCTGCCGGGCAGGGTTCGGCTCTGGGCATCCGCTTTGCCCACGCGATAGAAGAGCTGCCGGCGGCGCTGATATCGGCTTTCAGCTTCGACAACAAGGTGCTGTTGGAGAAATATGTGAAGGGCAGGGAGCTGGCTGTCAGCATTCTGGGAAAGGAGCCCAGGGCGCTGCCGATAGTTGAGGCCATTCCCAAGACTGAATTCTTCGACTTCGAAGCCCGTTACACTATGGGAAGGGCCGATTATGTGGTGCCGGCCGAGATCCCCGGGGATGTGGCTGCGCGGGCCGTGGAAGTTTCACTGAACGCTTTCAACCTGCTGGGCTGCGCCGGCTTTGGACGCGTGGATCTTATCCTTGACGAGTCCGGAAACCTGAGTTGCCTGGAGATCAACACCATCCCGGGTTTCACCGACACCAGCCTCCTCCCCATGGCGACTGACTCGGCAGGCATCGGCTTCAACCAGCTTGTGGACGAGATACTTCAGGCGGCTCTGGAAGGTTAGCATCATCTCTGGACCGGGCTTTTTGGGCGGGCGGGATGTTTTCTGCGGAGCGGTTCTCCACAAGAAAAAGCGGAGCCACAGAAAGCCGTGCGCCACCCCGGGACCGGACGTATTTTGGGGGCGGGCGGGATGTTTTCTGCGGAGCGGTTCTCCATAAGCAAAAGCGGAGCAGAAAACATCCCGCCCGCGCTACCATGGATTTGCTAAAATTTATTGTTGCTTCTTGCCCCGATAGCTCAGAGGATGAGAGCGACCGCCTCCTAAGCGGTAGGTCGAAGGTTCGAATCCTTCTCGGGGCGCCAAATTTCATGTAGAGTCGGCAAAGCGACATTTCATGATGAAACATCCGGTCAGAATCCACTTCATCAGAAACCTGCGCGGCATGGACCAGTTCGAGGTCTTCATGGTCGCGGCTGTGGCGACCATCCTGGGCGTAAGGCTGATCCTGAAGATCACCGGATATCCCCAGGTGGGGGGCGCCACCCTGCATATAGCCCATGCCATCTGGGGCGGCCTGCTGATGGGGATCTCGATCCTCATGCTGATCATATTTCTGAGCAAGCGGGTTGAGACTCTGGCCGCGCTCACCGGCGGGGCAGGATTCGGGCTCTTCATCGATGAAGTGGGTAAGTTCACCACCCAGACCAATGACTATTTCTTCCAGCCTTCCGTGGCCATCATGTATGTGACTTTCATAGCGCTGTATCTTTCGGTGCGTTATATATTCAATTCTGCCGGCGTCATGGAGATCGAATACCTCGTGAACGCGATCAGGGAGATGCAGAACATCCCCGGAAACCGCATGCACGAGCACGACCGGCAACAGATTCTTCATTACCTCAACCGATGCGACCAGAGCAACCCCCTGGTGGCGAATCTCCGGGTCATAGCCGGTGGCGCCTACGCGTCGCCACCCCGGCAACCCGGAATGTACCGCCGCTGGAAGGAACGTTTTTTCCTCTGGTACCGACGCATCGCGCGCGCGCGCTGGTTCGCGCCCGCTATCGTTGTTTTCTTCATTCTGCAATTCATCGGGTCGCTGTCGGTGATGGTCGCGCTGATGTTCGAGCCCGGGGAGATCGCCGGGCAGGTCCGGACGTTCGTCTTTGCCGACTGGGCCATTCTCGGATCCAACATCATCGCCGCGATTTTCATCGCGATTGGAGTTCTGCTTCTCAAGCGTAACCGCCTTCAGGCCTACACGATGTTCCAGCGTTCGGTCCTAGTGGGTATATTCGTAGGACAGCTTTTTCTCTTTTACAAAGATGAGTTCAGGGCGCTGACCGGCCTTACTGGAGAGCTTCTCCTCTTCATGGCGCTCAGATTCATGATAGAGCGGGAGAAAGACGAGGTTTTCGAGCACGAGATCGAGCAGACGGCTGAATCTCCGGCAGTGGCCATCTGATGCGCTTCATTGCATATGATCGCGGGATTCAATAGGATGCTTAAAACCCCGATAGTGAAAAGAGGCATGGTTTTGAATCTGGAATCGAGCGGTCAATGAAAGTTCTTCTGGTGCAGCCGCAACAGTTCGGCAAGCCCGGCTTCGCCAAAGTGGCCCTGGTCGAGCCCCTGGGGCTGGAGATGGTGGCGGGAGCGCTAATCCCGGACCACGAGGTCAAAATCCACGACATGCGCATCGACCGCGATCTCGCGGGGGTAATCGAGTCTTTCCGTCCCGACGCGGTGGGCATCAGCTGCTGCTTCACCATTGACGTCTACCGCACCCAGGATATCGCCAAGACCTGCAAGGAGAGCGGTGTTCCCTTCGTTTTTGTCGGCGGCCTGCATGCTTCGCTCAACCCGCCCGATTTCGAAACCGAAGCAATCGACTGCGTGGCAGTAGGGGAGGGGGAGTTCGTTAGCCGCGAACTGGTGGACACCCTCCAGGCGGGAGGAGATCTGCGGAATGTTCCGGGGCTGTACCTCAATACCGGCGACGGGCAGGCTTTTACCGGGCCCCGGACTCAGGTGCCCGACCTCGACGAGTTGCCCTTCGCGGCCAGGCAACTTTTACCCAAAAGGCGCCGCCGACGTTATTTTTTCAATTTCTGGAAGCCTCTGGCCGTCATCGAGACTGCCCGCGGCTGTCCGCACCGCTGCAATTTCTGCAGCGTCTGGGCCTTCTTTGAGGGCCGCTGCCGCACCAAGAGTCCCGAGCGGGTGGCCGACGAACTGGCCCGCCTCGATGAACGGTATGTCCTCATAACGGATGATAATTTCCTGCTGAATGTCAAAAGAGCGGTCCGCATCGCCGAGATTCTCAAAGAACGCCGCATCAAGAAGCGCTATTCGTTCCAGGCCCGCAGCGATACCATCGTCAGGAATCCGGAGATCATCTCCCAATGGCGCGAGGTCGGCCTGGGCCACATATTCATAGGCTTCGAGAGCCTCGATGAAGAAGAATTGAAGGCGGTCAACAAGAAAAGCAGCGTCGAAACCAACGAGCGGGCGCTCAAGATCGTGCAGGCACAGGGAATCACGGTCACCAGCGCCTTTATCATAAACCCCGATTACGGCCACAAGGAATTCGAACGCCTGCGCAACTATATCCGGGACCGGCGCATTCCGGTGCCGCAGTTCACAGTGCTTACGCCTTTGCCGGGAACCGACCTGTTCAAGGAGATCGAGAGCAAGATCCAGACCAAGAATTACGAGCTCTATGACTTTTTGCATTCGGTGGTGCCTACCAAGCTGGATCCGCACGATTTCTACAATGAGTTTGCCAGCCTCTACAAGTCCGCTTACGTCAATTCCGGCGTCCTTCTGAAAAGGATCGGTCCCCTCATGGCGGGGCTTGCCACCAGGAGGCTGACAATCAGCCACCTGCGCAGGATACTCCGCTCCGCCCGTGAGTTCGGCGATGGCCGCAATTATCTGCAGGCCATCAAATCGGCGAGAAAAGCTCGCGAAGCGGGTTAAGCCGCCGGCCGTCCCGGGAGCCGTGAGCAACCAAACCATCGATCAGGCCCTGGGCGCGGTGGCGGACGCGCTGCTCCACGAAAAAAAGGTCCTGCTTACAGTTCATGTCAATCCGGATGGCGACGCCTTTGGCTGCCTCATCGCCATGCACCGCGGCCTGTCGCAGCTGGGAGGCGACAGCGCCATGTACCTTTCCGGAGCCGACCCCGTGCCGCCGGAATACAGGTTTCTGAAAGCCCTGGGGGAAGTTTATCGCGGTTCTGCGCCGGAAGACGCGGCGGACAGAACCCTGGTCTGCCTTGACTGCGGCAATCCCGAACGCATCGGCAATGAGGATCTGGTCAAAGGTGCGCCGCGCATCATCAATGTCGATCATCACGGCGACAATACCCGGTTCGGCGATATTAACCTCGTCGTACCCGCCAGCTCCACGTCGGAGATCGTCTATTTCATCCTCAGGCGCATGGATGTTGAAATCACCCCGGAGATTGCGGAGGCCCTCTATGCCGGCATCCTGGTCGACAGCGGCCGCTTCCAGTATTCCGACGTCACGCCGACAACATTCCGGGTTGCTGCTGACCTGGTCCAGAGCGGGGCGGATCACACGGCTATATTCCGACAAGTTTACGAGAACATGCCCCTGGCCAAAGCCAGGCTTCTTTGCCTGATGCTCTCGACCATGACTTTCAGGTGCGATGGCCGCCTGGCTGTGGGGATTCTGGATAAAGAAGCATTCAGCCAGGCGGGAGCAACAGGCAGGCTCACCGAGGGCCTGGTCGATAATCTCAGGGCCATAGAAGGAGTTCAGGTAGCCGCCCTCGTCTACGCCCGTCCCGGCGAGACCTCCGAAGACGGCAAACCTGTTTTTCGTGTGAGTCTCAGGTCATCTTCAGATGAGATCAACGTGCAGCGCATCGCCAAACGGAAAAACGGCGGCGGCCACAGGCAGGCGTCTGGATTCACCGCTGAGGAAAGTCCGGATGAAATTGTGGCTTTTTTGGAAGAACAGGTGTGCGGCGACCTGGCTCGGGAACGGGACAGATTAGAGCATTCGGCTTAATTTGCGGAGTTACCGGGTAGATAAAAAATTGGCAAGCCGGCAAAATCGATTTCCGGCCAGGAAAAAAGCTCTATGAAAATCGCCATGCTCGCGCCACCCTGGATCAAGGTACCGCCCTCACGTTACGGCGGCATCGAATGGGTGGTGCACTATTTAACCAACAGGCTCGTTGAGCGCGGACACGATGTAACCCTGTTCGCTACCGGCGGTTCAGTCACCGAGGCGAACCTTGCCTCCGCCTTTGACTCTGAGATGCCGGACCGGATTGGACACACAATGTACGATGTCCAGCATGCGGCAAACTGCATGAGGCGAGCCGATGAATTCGATATCATCCACGACCACACCAGTTTTTCCGTAGTCGCGTACGCTTCTCTCATCAGCACCCCGGTGGTGCACACGCTTCACGGTCCCTTCAAACCTGATATCTGCAATTTTTACCGGGATTTCAGGGATTCCGTTTGGTACGCCGCGATCAGTGACTATCAGCGAAGCTGTTGTCCGGAGTTGCGGTATGCCGGCACCGTTTACAATCCCATCGATATCAATGGCTGGCCCTACCTGCCGTCCGGCGCAAAAGAGGATTACCTGCTGGCATTCGGAAGGCTGTGCGTTGACAAAGGTTTTCACACGGCTATCGAAGTGGCCAGGCGCACCGGCAGCCGTTTGATAATCGCAGGAGCTGTCCAGCCGTCAAACCGCGATTATTATGAGACGGTGATCAAGCCGCAGGTAGACGGAGATCAGATTTCTTTTTTGGGCGAAGTCAGCGTCACCGAGAAATGGAATCTGTTCTCCCGGGCCCGTGCTTTTCTCTTCCCGATCGAATGGCCGGAACCGTTCGGACTGGTGATGATCGAGGCCATGGCCACAGGCACGCCTGTAATAGCCTTTCCGGAGGGATCGGTTCCGGAAGTCGTCGAGGACGGCGTTACCGGCTTCACAGTTCGAACCGTAAACGAGATGGTGGCGGCGCTGGGGCGTCTCGACCAACTCGACTCCCGCATCATCCGCCAGCGCGTGCAAGAGAGATTCAGTGTCAACAAGTGCGCCGACGGATATGAGCATATCTACGAAAAAGTCCTGCAAGGCTGCGTTCCTGCCTGAGGCGTCGGCTGCTCCGGCCGCCCCCTTCTTGCCGTGCCGGAAGCCGGAATGTATAATTTGCACGGTTTTGAGGCCTCCACCGGAGGCTGTTTTTTTAAATTTATGACGGGATCGTAGCCTGATGGTTTTTTTATTCAGAAGCGGGAGGCACTACAAGAAGAAGTCAACGTGGAAGCGGATACTCAAGTGGACGGTTCTCTCTCTTCTGGCAGCCGGCTTAGTCGTCGGGCTCGCCGGTTTCATTTTTGTATATCATACGCTCGGGAAAATCGGTGAGGACACAGCCGTAATCTATGAAGCAAGGCAGCAGCTGGACGTGCCGCTGCCTGACGAGCCAAAAAACATCCTGGTCATGGGAACGGATTCCGACCCTGACGGCGACGGCAGGCGTTCCGATACCATATTGCTTGTGCGAGTCAACCCCGACGGCGAACGCCTCTCCCTGCTCTCTATCCCCAGGGATACAATCGTGGACATTCCCGGAGCGGGCCAGGACAAGATCAACGCCGCATATGCGATAGGCGGAGTGCCGCTGGCCATCGATACGGTACGGGATCTGACTGATTTGCCCATCCATCACTTCGTCGTGATAGATTACCTGGGCTTTGAGGAGGCAGTGGATGCCCTGGGTGGCGTCTACGTAGACGTGGACCGGCGATACTTCAACGATAACAGTGACGCCCCCTGGGGAGAGGCATACGAGCCTATTGACATCTTCCCCGGATATCAGAGGCTGAACGGCGCAGACGCGCTCGCATATGTGCGGTTCCGGCACACCGACAGCGATTTCGTCCGCATCGCCCGCCAGCAATACTTCATCAGGGACGCAAAATCGCAGTCGCTTGAGTGGAGCAATGTGACTAGGATAATCGAGCTGGCCGACGTCTTTGCCAGCAATTCCACCTCTGACATCGGCAGAAACGATATCCTCTCGCTGACAAAGTTCATACTCTCGGTGGAAAAAGATAACATCTATCAGGCCCAGTTACCGGTGAAAGAGGTTGCGGATGAGCCTCTGGGAAACTATATCTGGCCGGACAGTGAGAAACTCGAACAGGTGTTGAACAAATTTATTGATCCCGCCTTCGAGCCGCCCGAACCGGCAGTTCCCGAGGCAGAAGCGCCGGACGAACTCGGATTACCTTCGCAAGCCGCAAGGAAGCTGGTGATAGAGGTCCTTAACGGCAGCGGCAAGGACGGGGCGGCGGCCACCGCGGCAGAGCTGCTCAAACAAAAGGGCTGTCTCGACGTAACCGTGGGCGGCGATGCAAACAACACATACCCGGAAAATCAGATATACTTCGAAACAGGAGCTCAAGCGGCCGCCGAAGAACTCTGTTCTCTCATGAAGCCGTGCGATTCCGCGCCTCTCACCGATGAGATGGACACTTCTGCGCAGTTGCTGGTGGTAATGGGCGAAAGTTTCGAGGGACTGCTGACAGAAGAACAGCCGGAAACCGGGACATCCCTGAACTTCGAGGACAACTCCGATGCTTCATGGGCCGAGTGGAAGGCATCCGCTCTTAAAGTGCCGTTCCAGCTCCAAAAACCGGGGAGTTTCCCCGAAGAGTTTGATTACGTGGATTTTCACACTTATGAGATAGAGACCGATGACGGGCCTCGGCCGGCGCTCAAGATCGTATGCGAAGATGAGGCCGGCAACAATTGGGGCATCATGGAAACGACTTATACCGATGCGCCGCTGCTGAAGAGTCCAACGGTCGAGCGAGAAATAGAGGGCAGGAACTACAAGTTCTTTTACGCCGGCAAAAACCTGCGTTATATCGCCTGGCAGGACGGCGAAGCAGTTGTCTGGATCACTAACTCGCTTCAGAATTCCCTCAGTGAAGAAGTCATGATCCGGCTGGCCACCTCCTTCCAGCCGGTGTGATAGAAGCGGAGTAACCGCGGACGGACACGAATGATCATGCCCCCCTCAAGCAATGGGAGGACAATCACACGGCCAACCGAGCTGGCCGGGGAATTTTTTTATCAGGGAGATGGGCAAGCCGTCCCCTGGAAACGACATCAGAGGTAATGAAGGTATGCCCGCAAGGAATTCAATTGGCGTCATCGGGATTGGCTACGTGGGTCTCGTAACCAGCGCCTGTTTCGCAGAGCTGGGTCATAACGTGGTCTGCATGGACATAGACGCGGACAAGATATCCTCTCTCGAGCAGAGCCAGGTGCCCATTTATGAACCCGGCCTGGAAGAGCTGGTGAGAAAGAATCAGGAACGCATGCTGTTCACCACCTCTCTCGAGAAAGTCTTCGACAGGTGCGAGATCGTTTTCATCGCCGTTGATACTCCACCTACTTTTACCGGTGACGCCGACTTGAGCCGCGTATTCGCTGTCATGTCCTCGCTGCCCGGGCTGGTGGACAATCATCATGTCCTGGTAATGAAGAGCACCGTGCCGGTGGGCACGGGCAACAAGATAAGCGCCGAGCTAGCCCGCCAGGAAGCCGGCAACATAGACTATGTATCCAATCCGGAGTTTCTGCGCGAAGGAAGCGCGATTCATGATTTCATGAATCCCGACCGGATTGTGATAGGTTCCCGCGACCCGCAGGCCGGGAGAAAAGTAGCGATGCTTTATGACAAGCTGAAAGCGCCCATTCTCGAGACCAACGTTCCCACCGCGGAGATGATCAAATACGCATCCAACGCCTTTCTGGCCACTAAAATTTCTTTTATCAACGAGATCGCCAACGTTTGTGAGGAAGTCGGAGCCGACGTCAGCGTAGTGGCTGAAGGGATGGGCTACGACCAGCGCATCGGCAGGCATTTTCTCAATGCCGGAATTGGCTTCGGCGGCTCGTGCTTTCCCAAAGACGTGGCCGCGCTCAAACAGATCGCCGGCAACTCAGGCTATCACTTCCAGCTCCTGACCGCGGTCATTGAGGTTAATGAATTGCAAAAACGCCGGGTGGTCAACAAACTTAAGAAACACCTGGGGAATCTGTCGGACAAAACCATCGCGCTGCTGGGGCTGGCCTTCAAGCCCAATACCAGCGATCTGCGAGAAGCGTCCTCTATCGTACTGGCTTCCCGGCTGCTAGGTGACGGCGCTTATGTCAAGGCCTACGATCCCGTAGCCATCCCCTACGCGGCCAAGGCCGTGAGGGGCATCCTGCTTTGCGACGATATCCTCTCGGCGGTTTCGGGCAGCGACGCGGTGGTGCTGGTGACGGAGTGGGAAGAGTTCGAGCACCTTCCCCTGGAAAAGATGAAGGAATGCATGCGTCATCATCTCATCATCGATGGCCGGAATTTTCTCGACCCCGAAGAGGTAAGGGCTGCGGGCTTCGCCTACGAGGGCATCGGCCGGATCTGATTTACTGTCCCCAACTGGTTTAGCTTCCTTTCTGCCTGCTGTTTCCCTGTTGAGGTTTTCGATCTGATAACTTCCTTTTCGGGAAAAAGGGCCTGTCTTTACGGATTTTGGCGACTTCACTGAAATCAAAACTGATCCAGTACCTGGCTGCCGGAGACTACGGCGCCGTTATCGGCCTGGCCGAAGCGGATCAGCGTGTATTCGGCAAGCTCGTCGCTCTCGCGTATGACAAGGAGGATGTGATTTGCTGGCGCGCCATCGAGGCCATGGGAGCGTGCGCGGCCGCTGTGGCCCGTCACGATGCTTCCCGGTTGCGCAACCTGATTCAGCGCCTGATCTGGTCAGCCCGGGAGGAATCCGGAGGCATGGGCTGGAGCGCTCCGGAACTGCTGGCGGAGATCGTCAGCGCCAGTCCTCGCCAGTTTGCCGACATCCCGCCAATTATCGTCTCGCTTCATTCAGAAGACGAAGAAAAGGTGTTCCTCAAGGGAGTGCTGTGGGCGATAGCCCGGATGGCGCAGTCCGGCATCACGGATGTGCCCGGAGCGGCCGCTGTGGTCCTGACCGCTCTTGACGATCCCGACGAGGCCGTCCGGGGCCTCGCGGTCATCGCGGCCTCCCGGGGGGATATCGAAGCAGCGCGGCGCCTGGGAGAACTCGCCGGTGATCGGGGCCGCCTCAGGATTTACGAAAAAGGACGGATGGTGGAAAAGGAGGTAGGGAAGCTGGCGCGGGCGGCGCTGGCTAAAACCTGATCGAGCCGTCCTTGACCTGCGTTCCCGGATAAATGCGTATGTGATTGGCCAGGACATTGTTTTCCCCGATCCGGGCGCCCTCTCCGACGATAGCCCCGCCCTGAACCAGGGAATCCTTGCCGAGCTGGACGTTACGGGCGATGATGCTCTTTCTGACGATCGCGTTCTCTCCGATCACCGACCCTTCCTGGATTATTGATTCCTCGACTATGCTTCCGGCTGAGACAGTGCATCCGGGACCGATGATAGCCATGCGGCCAACCCGCGATCCGGCCTTGATCACGGAGCCTGCCCCTATGATGAGGGGGGGCACCAGTTTGGCGCCCAGCTCCAGATCGACGCTGTTTTCCAGGCAGACGAAATCCCGGTCAAGGCAATCTGAAATGCTGGTATTGACGTTTTTCTCCAGAATGTCATAATGCGCTTGGAGATATTTCTCCGGCGTGCCAATATCCATCCAGTAGGAATCGCTGCGAAAGCCGTACAATCCTTTGCCGACCAGCTTGGGAAATACTCCGCGCTCAAAAGAGTGTTCCACGCCCGGCGGAATCATGTCCAGAACCTCTCGTTTGAGGACGTAAGTGCCCGCGTTTATGAGATTGGTGCTTATCTGATCCCAGCTTGGCTTCTCCAGAAAGGCCAGCACTTCATCATCGGCACCTATGCTGACCAGGCCATAAGCGGTTGGGTCTTCCACGGGTGTCAGGGCGATGGTGCCCGTGGCCTTCTTCTGCTTGTGGAAAGCGAGCAGGGCCGTAAGATCAAGATCCGTGAGTATATCCCCGTTCAGCACCAGGAAATCACCGTCTGAAATGTGTTTCTCCACGTTCTTCACTGCGCCAGCGGTGCCGAGGGGAAAGTCTTCCACCACATAGGTAAGGTCCACTCCCATGGCGCTGCCGTCTCCAAAATATGACTTGATGCCCTCCGGAAGGTAACCCATCGAGAATACGATGTCGGTGAACCCATGATTCCTGAGATGCTCGAGAACGTAGGAGACAAACGGCCTGTTTGCCAAGGGAACCATTGGTTTGGGCGTTCCCAGCGTCAGAGGCCTCAGCCTTGTTCCCTGACCGCCGACCAGAATTACCGCTTTCAATAATCCTCCAGTTCGGGTCCCTTAAAGTTTTAGCTTCCAGTCTCACCCCGGTGGAAGGATAAGGGAAACTGAGACCGGTGGAAAATCGTGAAACTAGATTATTAGGACGCCGGAAAAGAGTCAAACTTCGTCAAAACCGGGAAGAAGGTATGGGAAATTCAGCCGTGCTAGAATCGGAGTATGAGCGAAGACAGCTTATTCAAGGCGGCAGATGAAGAAATCAGGCATGGCGCCCCCCTGGCCCACAGAATGCGTCCTGCCGGGCTTGAGGAGTTTGTGGGACAGCAGGAAATCCTGGCGTCCGGAAGCGCTCTCAGGAGAGCTATCGAGGCCGATCAGCTGCCTTCGATGATTTTCTTCGGACCGCCGGGCACCGGGAAGACAACCCTGGCCCGCATCATCGCCCGTAAAACCAGCTCCAATTTCCACCAGGCAAGCGCTGTGAGCTCCGGGGTGGCCGATCTGCGCAGGATCTTCGCCGAGGCCGAAGACCAGCTGGGCTTCTATGGCCGCGGCACCATCCTCTTCGTGGACGAGATACACCGTTTCAGCAAGGCCCAGCAGGATGCGCTGCTGCCTGTGGTGGAAAGCGGCGTGGTCACTCTCATCGGCGCGACTACCGAAAACCCGTATTTCGAGGTAACCGGTCCGTTGATATCACGCTGCGAGCTTTTTGAGTTTCTGCCGCTGTCGGAGGCTGATATAGAGACGGTGCTTGGCCGCGCTTTGAAAGACAAGGAGCGCGGCCTGGGCAGCCTGGGACTCAAACTTGACAAACCCGGCCTAACGGCAATAGCCGGCTCCAGCGGCGGAGACGCCCGGGCGGCTCTAATAATCCTGGAAACCGCGGCCCAACTCATGCCGGAAGGGAAGAAAGGCGCCATTCCCCTGGAGGTGGTCGAAGAAGCCATCCATCGCAAGCCGGTTTTTTATCAGAAGGGCGGCGACCTCCATTACGACGCCATCTCGGCTTTTATCAAGAGCATGCGGGGAAGCGATCCGGATGCCGCGACCTACTGGCTTGCGATTATGATCGCCGGCGGCGAAGATCCGAGGTTCATCGCCAGGCGCATGGTGATTTTTGCTTCTGAGGATGTCGGAAACGCGGACCCCCAGGCGTTAATGGTAGCAACCTCGGTTGCCAGCGCCGTGGAATTCGTGGGACTGCCGGAATGCCGGCTCAACCTGGCCCAGGGCGCCACCTATCTGGCCCTGGCTCCCAAAAGCAACGCCTCTCTCAAGGCGATCAGCTCGGCGATGAGGGATGTGGAAGAAGATGGAACACGCCGCCCTCCCAGGCACTTGCGCGATTCCCATTATCCGGGAGCCAAAAAGATGGGTCACGGGGAAGGATACAAGTATCCGCACAACTATCCTGATGCCGCAGTCAAGCAGGAATATTTCCCGCCCGGAATGAACAAAAAGGATTATTATTTCCCGGAAAAACGCGGTTTTGAAAAAGAACTGGCCCGAAAACTGAAGAAGCTGAAAGGCGAATGAAAACGAAGCCTTTCGATTTTTCTCGCTTTCTTCCGACAAATTAATGAGAGTCAATCCAAAAGCATATTCCATTTATTGCCGGATTTCGCTAAGGAATGCCTTTTGAGATAGACTCTAGGATCATGTCCCGCGATTGACGCTTTTGGGAGGAATGATATCGATGCCCAGGTTTTCAAGGTTCATCTTCGGAGGAATAGTCGGAGCCGGTCTGGCCCTGATACTTTCACCAAAATCCGGGAAAGAGATGCGGCGCGTACTGAAGGGCGCCGGCTGGAAACAGCTCCCCGCGCCTAAGGAGGAGTCCAGCCGTCCGGTTCACGCGCCTGAACAGGATGAAGCGGTGGCGTCCATTGATCTGGAGGCAAGGATCGATGAGACCCGCCGCCAGGTCGAAGCCCAGCTGAAAAGCATGACCTCTGCCTCAAGCGCCGCTGAGCCTGCTCCCGAAACACCCGTGGCAGAAGCAGTTGAAAAGGCCGCCGGGGAAACGCTTTCCATCCGGGAGGAGGCAACCATGAGCGGAACGGTCGCCGAGGAGTTTGTAACCGGACCCCCGGACGCGGAGGTTTCCGGCGTCGAGGAGGCCCCGGCTGGCGAATCGGTGGACGCCGAGGCAGCAGTCCCAGAGGACGAATGGGAAAAAGGAAGCACAGAGGAAGCGGCCCCCATGGCAGAAGTGGGGCCGGCGGCGGAATTCGAACGGCTGTCAGAACCGGAACCGCCGGCGCCAGAGGCGGAAACAGAGCAGCCGGCCGAAGTCGAACCGGAGCCGGTAGCGGAACTGGCGCCGCAGCCGGAGGCGGCACCCAGGATCGATGATCTGGCCGCGCTCAAGACTCCCGTGGAAGGTGAGCCCGTTCTGGAGGCTGAGCCGGCCGAAGTCGAACCGGAGCCGGTAGCGGAACTGGAGCCGCAGCCGGAGACGGCGCCCAGTATCGATGATCTGGCCGCGCTCAAGACTCCAGTTGAAGGTGAGCCCGTTCTGGAGGCTGAACTTACGGTAACCAGCGAACCGGAATCAGCAACCGTAAGGTCATCGTCGGATTTCGACCGTGATGAGATGCGGAGGCGTATCGAAGAGACCCGCGCCCGGCTAAAAGCCAAGGCTTTTGACGCCATGGTGAGCGGCGAAACCTTCATCGAGGGCGAAGAAGAGATCAGTAAACAGGCTTTGCCCGAGACGCGTTTCGACCACGATATCGAGTTTCAGGTTGACGAGTCGCTCACGGAGCAGGACTGACAGGATTGCGGTTTTAGCCGCGGGGATCCGATTCTGCAGGCCGGCACGGAAGCAGGCTTGCCGGGTTACTCGCGGTCGGCCGCCATCGGCTCGTCAAGCGGACGGCGGAAATAGTTTTGCAGCTCGGGCCAGGAAACCTCGCCCCGGCCCTCGACGACCTCCAGGAAACCCTTGACCCGGGCGTCCAGGTTATCGATGTGATGAAGCACGAGCGCCTCGGCGCTCTGCGGCCTTTTGGGAGCCCCCCATTCCAGCTCCCCGTGATGGCTGATCAGCACGTGCAGCAGCTCGATCTCCCTCTCCCTGGAAATACCGCCCAGCTCGCGGATCCTTTCCTCGATCATCCTCTGCCCGAGGAGCACGTGTCCCAGCAGCCTGCCCTCGCGGCTGTAATCGATTTGCCCTTCATACGTGAACTCGTCCACTTTGCCGATATCGTGAAGCAGGGCGGCGGTTACCAGCAGATCCCCGTCAAGGCGCGGGTGCTGCACGGCCACATGCTGGCACAGCGTCGCCACGGAGATGGTGTGTTCCAGCAGACCTCCCAGATAGGCGTGATGAGTTCGGGCGTCGCCCGGAGCCAGGCAAAAACGTTTCAGGAAATCCTCATCGCCGAAGAACGATTCCAGCAGCCGGGAATGATCCTGATCATAGACTTCCGTCAGAAAATACCGCAGGTAACCCACCAGCTCGCCGGTATCGCGGTATGAGCTGGGGAGAAAATCGCGCTGATCCACACCGGCCGCGTCCACCCTTTCGGCCCTCTCGATTCTTATCCGCAGCCGCCCGCGGAAAGTCTCGACCTTTCCGTGCACCCGGAGGAAACCAGGGCCGGGAAGCCTGTCCTGCCATGCCGGGTCCACTTCCCACGCCCGGGCATCCACGGCTCCGGACCTGTCGCTCAGCCTGAGCGAAAGATACGGCTGCCCGTTACGGGCGCGCCCCGGAACTGCTTCTTTCAGGAAAAAGATCTCATCAACGGCGGCGCCGTCGACGAGATTGGCGATAAAAGCCCGGCCGGGGCCCGGCTGCTGCTGATAGACATCAGTCAAGAGGGCGGTTTCTTGTCCGGTTGACGTTAAGGAATCCGATTTTACCACACTCACGCCGGCCGAAGACCAGTTCTGGCGCCGTTGAAGGCGCGGGTCCTCTTCACGCCAACCGTGGGCAGGACGCCTGGAAGACAATGCGACCGGCAAGCATCAACCCTGGCCGGAAACAAAGCTATACCGAGGGAGCACCAGCGTGTCTGCGTTCATTGCCGCGGTCCGACCGCGTTTCGCGTTCGGAATCTACGGGCTGACGGAAGATAACCGTGCCGCAATCAATGCAAACCCCGCAAAAGTCGCCGGCCGGCAGAGGCACCCGTGAACCGCACCAGGCGCACTCCAACTCGACTGGTTGCCAGAGCGAGGTGATGTTCACCCATTTATTTCCTGTCAGCATTTTCATCCTTTCTGCCGCGCGCCGCCCCCTCTTTCTGGTTAGCTTATTTTCTTTCTGGTTAGCTTCTTTTCTCGATGTCCTTTTGATATCCTTTTTATATCGGGGGGTTGTTGTTCTATGTTATCCGGGACGAGGAGAGTAGCATGGAAGAAGTGGTTCTGAACTCATCAAAGATGTCATGCGGCCATTGCAAGATGGCGGTGGAAAACGCCGCGGGAGCCCTGGCGGGCGTAAGCTCCGTTTCAGCCGATCCGGAGAGCAAAAGGATAGAGGTCACCTACGACGAGAACATGGTCTCTCTGGACGCCATCAAGAAAGCAATCGCCGAGGCGGGTTATCCCGCGGAATAAGAATAATTCGCTGTGGCCGGCCCGCGGCTGAGAAGGCGCTCCCTGCGGTGCCGTCAGGGTTTTAGCATTCCGCGCGGACTATAACCACCCGCCGGTAAGGCTCATCACCTTCGCTCAGGGTTTCCACTCCGTCACGATCCTGAAGGTGCATGTGAATAATGCGCCTCTCGGCGGCGCTCATGGGCTTGAGTTCGTATCGTGACCTGCCTTTCATGACCTCGGCGGCTCCCCGGTCGGCCAGCGCCTGCAGCGTTTCCGCCCGGCGGTCACGGTAATCCTCAGCATCGATGACTATCCGCTTGCGCTCCCCCAGTTGACGGTAGATTATGATGTTAGCCAGGTACTGGATGGCGTCCATGGTCTGCCCATGACGGCCAATGAAGAGGCCAAGATCGGGCCCGTCCACTTTCCCCGCCAGCTCGTTCTCGTTCTCGGAGATGAGCACTTTCCCTTCGAGTCCAAACGCTTTCACAATCTTTTCCAGAAACTCTGTCAGGCGCTCACGGGCCTCGGATGACGACGCCGGTTTTGCCCCTTCGTCACCGGGCGGCGCATTCCCGGACGCGGATTCTTCAACGGGAGCCTCGTGGACCGGCAATCTCACCTCGACCTTGGCCATAGTCGAGCCCATGCCCAAAAAACCCTTTGATCCTTCGGAAATGACAATGACCTCGGCCTCCTCCTTGTCGATAGGCGCTCCGGCCATCTGTTCAAGGCGCGCGATGGCTTTCGTAAAGGCGTCGGATACTGTCTTGCCCTCTGCCGAAGCTCTCATCTCAGCGCCTCTTCTTCTTTTTTGAGCCGGATTTTCCGGCGCGTTTGCCTCCACCCTTGCTAACCTCTCGCTTCTCGATCATTTCCGGGGGAGGCCCTTCGGTGGCCAGCGCCGCCTGCGCGTGGGCTTCCCTGGCGTCGATGATGCGCATCACGACCAGCTGCTGCCCGATGGTCCAGATGTTTGTGGTGACCCAGTAGATCAGCACGCCGGCCGGAAACGGATAGATAAGGAAGATGAAGCCAAAAACCAGGGGCAGCATGTACATCATCATCTGTTGAGTCCTGTCCACCGTGGCGGTCAGCAGCTTGCTGGCCAGCAGCTGGGAGCCCATGTAGAGGAGCACGATGAAATAGTCTTTTTCGTTGATGTCGCTTATCCACAGGAAGCTCTTGTCCGTGGCAAACGGCTCGCTGATCAGCATGAAGTAGATCGCCATGAAGATGGGCATCTGCAACAGAAGGGGCAGACAGGAACCGAACGGATTTACCTTGTGCTCCCGGTAGAACTTCATCATCTCTTCGTTGAGCTTCTGCCTGTCGTCCTTGTACCTGGCCTGCAGCTCTTTCATCTTGGGCTGAAGCTTCTGAAGAGACCGCATCGAGGTGTACTGCTTGACCGTCAGCGGAATCAGGATGACGCGGACGAGAATCGTCAGGACGATAATGGAGATGGCCCAGCCCCAGGGCTGCATCCAGACAGGCAGGACGCCGTGGATGGCCTCCAGCAAGGCCCTGAGGGGATCGATGAGGAAAGACAGATAGTCTCTCATGAGGCCGGTTTCTTCCTCACCGGGTCAAAACCACCGTGCGAAAACGGATTGCATCTGAGGATCCTCCAGGCAGACAAGGCCGTGCCCCTGCAAAGTCCCCATTCCCTTAGCGCCTGGATGGAGTATTCCGAACAGGTGGGATGGTATTTGCACCGGCGCGGCAATGATGGAGATACCAGCCTCCGGTAGAGGCCAATAAGAAAAATCGGGATTTGTTTCAATTTAGTCTGCTTCCTGAATCAGGTTTGCCCGCCGGAAGAGGCCGGTTATCATCTCGACGACCTCGTCGAACCGGCTCTTCTCCATGTATTCCGGCAATCCCGGACGGGCGATAATCACGTAATCATAATTAGGGGCTACGGTGTCTTTGCGGGCGCGGAAAACTTCTTTCAGAACCCGTTTAACCTGATTGCGAACGACTGCGCCGCCCACTTTCCTGGATACCGAGACGCCCAACCGGGGGCCGCCGCAGTTTTCAGAGGCCCGCTCGAAATAATAAAGTACGGCATAACGCCCCGCCACGGACTTGCCGTTGCGGTACACTTTCTGAAAATCGGCCGACCTGCTGAGACGGTGTTTTTTCTCCACAGAAGCCGAGATGCGACCTAGGCCGACAGCCTCTTCCTGCCCTTGGCCCGGCGCCGTTTCAATACGCGGATCCCGCCCTTGCTGGCCGACCGGACCCGGAAACCGTGTGTCTTCTTCCGTTTTCTCGTATTTGGCTGATATGTTCGTTTCAAAGCGGTTTCCTTGCGTCATCCCGGCCTTAACAGGCGGGAAATCTTTTCTTGCTAAACCGACCAGACATTATACAGACAGATTCCGAGTAAAATCAATATGCACTTCCCGGCCACCAGGAAACATTATACAAAGATGTGGATAGTGTGGATAACTCAGAAAACGCGCCTAAAAAAGCATCTTTTCCGGCATGTGGATGTTTGAATTTAATATCATCATGGTTAAGGCCACCTATTGGCTTGTTTTAGAAAAACTCCTGCAAAACTAGACATAAAGGCGGCAAGCATTTCCTGCATAAATTTTAGTCGCGAATCCAGGGGATCAATCTGCCGTAAAAGGCCCCGGGTTATCCCAAAAAAACTTTTTCCACAAATAAAAGTTTTTTCCCCACATTTGAGCCGCTCTCACAGGTAAGACTCGCTGCGGAAACTGAGGTAGCGCTGGCCGGCGACGATCAGGTGGTCAAGCACCTCGATTCCGAGCAGGCGGCCTGCCTCAGCAAGTCTCGATGTCAGGCTTAAATCCTCGCGGCTGGGAGCCACGTCACCGGAGGGATGATTGTGAACCAGAATGACGGCAGCCGCGCCTCCGGTTATGGCCGGCCGGAACACTTCCCTCGGATGGACTATATTTGCGTTGAGGCTGCCAACCGAGATGGTTTCCTCGCTGATCACCACATTCCGCGCGTTCAGGTAAAGAACGATGAAATGTTCGCGATCTGCGCAACGGATCCGGGCCGCCGCCCGGCAGGCATCGCGAGGCGAACGGATGGGGCCCATGCCCTCTTCCGGCCAGAGCAACCTCCGCGCCAGTTCGATGGCCGCCGAGAGGCGGGCGGCTTCTGTTTCAGGCAAGCCGCACCCTGAAGTTATCTCTTCGGGGGTCACCGGCGACAGCGCCCGTCCGGCGAAGAGCTCAAATATCTTCTCGCACAGCCTCTCGGCTCCCGGTGCCGACGGGTCGCGCCCCAGCACCAGCCCGACAAGCTCGTGATCAAACAGCACCTTGGCCGGCGCCGCCGCGGCTTCGCGGACTTCCGGGAAGCCGGGATCGTTTTTAATGGCTCCGTACGTCAATCAGCATTAAGTCATGGAGTGACGTGGAGAACTGAGTGAGGGGGTTGTAATCATACAAAGGCGGCCCTGGGTTGTCAAAACATGCATTTCAGGGCAGGAGTATATGCGGGTGCATGGAAACGATATGCATAATGAATCGAATTCCCGGCCAAGGAACCAAATCGACGCAAAAATTCGGGATTGATGCCTACTCCCCCCAGGAAATATCAGCCCGTGTGGAGGAGACGGGAACCACCAAGGCGCATCTGCCGCTGGTGCAGCTGATTTCACTGGCCGTGCTTGCCGGCGGCTTTATCGGCCTGGGCAGCATTTTTTACATTCAGGTGGCAAGTGACCCCGCGCTTGATTTGGCCGTCGGCCGCGTGCTCGGAGGCGTCGTCTTCTCACTGGGCCTGATACTGGTAATTGTTGCCGGCGCCGAGCTGTTTACCGGCAGCAACCTTATCGTCATGGCCTGGGTGAGCCGTAAAATATCAACGGGCGCGCTCCTGAGAAACTGGTCCATCGTCTATGCCGGCAACTTCATCGGCGCCGCCGGGCTGGCCCTGCTGCTTTTTCTTTCGCGCCAGTGGGAGATGGCTGATGGAGCCGTGGGCGTCACCGGAGTTTCGATCGCGGCCACGAAAGCTTCACTACCCTTCGGCGAACTCTTTTTCAAGGGAGTCCTCTGCAACATACTGGTCTGCCTGGCTGTGTGGCTGTGTTACGCGGGCAGGAGCGTTATCGACAAGATCGGCGCCATTATCTTTCCCATCTCCGCCTTTGTCGCGGCCGGGTTTGAGCATTCTGTGGCCAATATGTATTTCCTGAGCTCCGGTTTGATCCTCAAGAGCCGGGTATCTGCAGACATCCCGAATCTGGAAAATCTGGACATTGCCGGCGTGATCCAGAATCTCATTCCGGTTACTCTCGGCAACATTTTCGGAGGGGGAGTCATGGTGGCGCTGGTCTACTATATGGTCTACCTGCGCAAAAGATGACGGCCGGGCGCCGGACTGCCAGTGTTTCCGTACCCCTTGTATGAAAAAGCCGCGTCGAAAGAGCTTTCATCGGAGAAGCGGTTAAGGCGCTTGATGGTTATGCCGGGCGGCCGCCGGCCATCGCCTCCAGAATGGCGATTCGTCGCTCGATAGGCGGGTGAGTCTCGAACATCCCCCGATGCCTTTTCTCGAATTTTTTGATGGGCTGGGCGATATAAAGGTGAGCCGTGGCCCGGTTGGCAGCTTCCAGTACTTCCTGATCTTTGGATATCTTTCTCAGGGCGTTTGCCAGTCCGGCCGGATTGCGGGTAAGCTCAACCGCCGAAGCATCCGCGAGGTATTCACGCTTGCGGGAGATGGACAGCTGCACCAGGCGCGCCGCGATGGGAGCCAGTATCGCCATTATCAGCCCGATGATCATAAAGATGATGGCCGCCTGGCCGCCGTGGCTTCCGCCCCGGCGCCTGCCGCCGCCCCAGATCCCCCAGCGCAGGAAGAAATCTGCCATCAGGGCGATGGCGCCCACCAGGATACCCACCAGGGTTGCGAACAGGATGTCGTAGTTTCGCACGTGTGACATCTCGTGGGCGATGACCCCCTGAAGTTCGTCCCGGTTGAGCTTCTCCAGCAGCCCGGTGGTGACGGCTATCGAGGAAAGCTCGGGCTTCCTGCCGGTGGCAAAGGCATTGGGGGCCGAGTCATTGATCACGTAAACCCGGGGCATCGGGTTTCCGGAGGCGATGGCCATCTCTTCCACCACGTTGTGGAGGCGGGGGTCCTCGTCATAGGTGACCAGCCGGGCCCGGCTGGCGGCAAGCACGATCTTGTCACCCTTGAAATAACTTGTGAGGCCCAGGATTACGGCTATAGCCAGGGCGAAAAACAGGCCAAACCAGCTGACGCCGGTGGCCATGCCGATAACGTAGCCAAGAATCACCAGCAGGGCCGCGACCACGACGATCAGCAGATAGGACAGGCGCTTGTTTTTTGCGATCTGCTCGTACATGAAAGACTCTGATCCCGGTTGGTGGCGCTTCCTTCCGCGGGTTATGGAATCCCGGACATGAAACAGCGCCGATGATCAGATCAAAAGGCCCCGAACACGAACCAGAAAACAGAACCGGGAAACTGACTCCTCTTTAACGCAGTTTCACCCGGACCGTTTCTTTCTCCTCCTCGGGGACCGCAAAATATTCCCTTGCCTTGAAGCCGAAGATGCTGGCCACGATATTGGAGGGCATGACCTGGGTTCTGTTGTTGTAGGCCATCACCACATCGTTGTAGAGCTGGCGGGCGAAAGCGATCCGGTTCTCGGTCGAGGTTAGTTCCTCCTGAAGCTGGGAGACATTCTGGTTGGCCTTCAGCTCAGGATAATTTTCGGCTACCGCAAATAGTGATTTCAGGGCGCCAGTCAGCATGTTCTCCGCCCGGCCGGATTCCGCCGGTCCCTGGGCCTGCATGGCCTGGGCCCGGGCCCGGGTAACATTCTCGAGCACTTCCTTCTCGTATGACATGTAATCCTTGACAACTTCAACGAGATTGGGTATCAGGTCATACCGGCGTTTTAACTGCACATCGATCTGTTTCCACGCGTTATCAACCCGGTTCCTCAACCGGATAAGGCTGTTGTATATGACCATGATGCCTCCGGCCAGCAGTATCACAATGGCGATAATCACGATCAAGGCAGTCATTGCTCTCCTTTCGCCTGGGCGTGGAAGGCTGTTATCGATGGCTTTTGCCGAGGTCCGGCATTAATCGGCCTTATCATGACTGGGACTGGGCGGCCGCGGATTCCAGCTCGGCGATAACCTCGTCCAGATCGAGTCCGTGTTCCCGCGCCATGGTTGCGACCGTCCTGGCCCCGCCGCAGCATGAGTCCACGTCAAGGCGGTGAAACACGGGGAGTGTCCAGGGGTAGCGTTTAATTACGTCATTGATTACCATATCGCCGCTTATCTTCTTTTCAGCCATTTGAACGCTTCTCCTTCATGGAAAGGTCATGATGGGCATAATCATTTTATTGCCGTGGCAGAGCAGTGGCAAACACGTGCTTCCTTGCGGAGTCAATGTCAAGCCAATAGAATTGATTCAGAGGCGGAGAAAACGATCTGCCCGTCGTCGCTGTCAATCCTTTTATCACAGGAGGTAGGGATGGCTTTCTGCAGAAGGTGTGCAACATTCATGATGGGGATCGGCCTGGGAGCGGCGGCGGGGGTCCTGCTGGCTCCCAAGTCTGGCAAGGAGATCAGGAAAGAGCTCTTTGGAGGCAGCCAGCTTGATATCCTCGCCGAGCCCGGCGCCGGGCCCGGACCGTCCATGGAGACGGAAGCAGCCGGTGACCTGAAAACCAGAATCGAGGAAACCCGCGCCCGCCTCAAGTCCGAGATCGAAGCCGAGCAGGAGGGTCAGCAGAGCAGTAAATGACAGGATACGGAAAAAAGGCGACTATCGCAGCGGTTGTAGCCGGCCTCGGAGGGGCCGGCTATATGCTCTTTGAAGCCCAGTGGCTGCGGGCCAGGCGGCGCAGGCTGCCCGTACCCGGGCTTCCGGAACGGCTGGAAGGCCTCCGGGTGCTTCATGTGAGCGATCTGCATGCGGGGGCTCCGGGGCCGGCTGGCCGCGCCATCGTCAAATTCGCCCGGGCGGCTCAGGAAATGCGGCCGGACATGGTCCTCTTTACCGGAGACATGACCGACAAGAGGAAGACCCTGGCTCCGTGGGTGGCCATGCTTCATGGAATCGAGGCGCCTCTGGGAAAGTTCGCGGTTTTGGGAAATCACGACCATGGGTTGCGGAAGACTTTTTTGCAGGATCTCATCCGGCGTCTGTCAGGAACAAACGGAGGCCCGGGAAAATACGAGATCGCCGAGGTCCCGCCGCACGAGACAGCCAGCGCCAACCGGCGGTTGCTGTCTCGTGCTGATATCCGCCTGCTGGAGAACGAATGCGCTACCCTGGACGCTCGCGATGAAAAGATCCAGATCTGCGGCGTCGATGATTATCAATATGGTTATGCCGACCTGCCCGCTGTCAGCGAGCAGCTTGACATATCGGCTTCTCTGAGGATATTGCTTTCTCACAGCCCTGACATCGTCCGAGTAATCCCGAATGGCGACTACCAGCTGGTGCTGGCCGGCCACACTCATGGCGGACAGATTTGCATACCCCATCCCACCAGGGGGAAAATTCTGCTCTCGACCTCGGGCTCCACATTCGGCGATGGTCTTTACCGCTTTCCGGGCCTGATCATGCACGTATCGCCGGGTGTCGGCACCACTCTGCTTCCTTTCCGGTTGCTGAGCCGTCCCGAGATTACCTTGCTGGAGCTGGCCAGGGCCCGGGAGGCTGATTTGACAGGATGATTCCTGGTTAAATTCACGGCTCTCGCGTCTTGCCATAGCCAGCCGGCTGTCTATTTTTGGGTTATAATAATTCGTGTTATGGGTAAGCGCAATTAAGGCAACAAACCCGGCGTTGAAAGCGGGCCCCCGCGCCCCGAACCTCGGATATCCGGGAACGGGATCGTGAATTTCCAGCTCCAGAATCTGGATAGATATTCGGAATATTTGATTCCCGGCCATTGCCGCGGATGCGGCTGGTGGCAAGGATATGATGACGGCTGGCCGGGAGAGCATGAGGCCAATGCCTGGAGAAATACCGCTTGTGAGATTTTTGGTACATGGGGGAAGCTCGCTCTGGCGGATGATCAGGTGCTGGGAATGATCCAGTACGGCCCGGCTGGTCTTTTCGCCAGATCCCGCCGGCTTCCCGCGGGGCCGGTCTCGGACAACGCGGTTCTCATTTCTTGCGGGTGCGCCGCCGAAGGAAGCCTGAGAACTGTCGAGCGAAGCCTGATTACGGCGGTGCTGACAGAATTGAAGCAACGCCGGGTCGATTTTGTTGAGGCCTTTTGCGCGGAAGCCGGCAAAAACGTGGAATCCTGCTGCTTTTTCTCACCGGATTTTCTTAGGGATTGCGGGTTCTATCCCGTTCGCAGCCACAAAGGTCTGAAATTGATGAGACTTGAAATTCGCGGCACGGAGACGGCCGGTCCCTGCCGCGTTCCCCGCCGGGGTTTGCTGGAGCGGATAAAACGCCGGCCGGCGCCTCCGGTTCCTGTCGCGACTGCCGGTGTGCTGAAGGCCTGGCCGTCTGTGGAAGTCCCCCGGAATGGTTAATTTCATACGGCCGGCTTTTCTGGACCGCCTGGCTTTTCTGCTCTTTCTCCTGTTCTTTCTGTTGGTGGCGCTGGCAAGCGTCGATCGCAGCTGCCTGGACGATGCCGACAGCGCCTACCTGATCTCTGCGGACGCCGTCAGCCGCGGCTTGGTCCCCTACCGGGATTTCCTGGCGGCGCACCCCCCGCTGATATACGTGATCGGAGCGCCGCTGTCCATGATGGATGATGGCACCCTGCCTTTCCGAGTCTTCAGCATCGGCGTGCTGGCGGCCCTCGGCGTCACCGTCTGGCGGCTGGCGTACAAGGTCACTGCCAACAGCGGCATCGCCATGCTCGCGGGAGTGCTGACGCTTTTCGCCCCGCTGGGACTCTTTTTTTCCAAACTGTTCACGAACGACCCCCTGGTATCCCTTCTTACCGCGCTGATTTTCCTGCAGCTTTTCGGCAGGACCCGCAGGTCTCTGATAGGGGCCGGTGTTTTAAGCGTGCTGGCCACGCTAACAAAGCTTACCTGGCTGCCGGTACTGGCCGTATGCGTCCTTTATGTGATCTTCTTCCGCAGAAAACAGGCCTGGGTTTACCTGGCAGTTGCCCTGGGGGGTTCAATCGGAGCAGCGCTGCTGATGCATCTGCTGACCGGCGGCGCCTATTTGGACAATATACTTGTCTCGCAGGTCAGCAAGGGTTACAGCTTCAGCAATCTCGGGGAGGGTCTGAGGCGCATCTGGTCCATTGATTGGCCGCTGATTTTTCCGGGGGCGGTGGGGGCCTGGTTCGCTGTGCGGGCCATCAGAAAGCGCCAGCAATTAAGTCCGGGCCTGAGAGGCAGGCTTTTCCTGCTGGCTGGCTGGCTGGTATCCGGGCTGGTGCTTCTGGGGACGCTGCCGGCGGAGGGCCATGATACCAACCTGTTCCTGTTGGCTGAGCCGGCGCTGGCGATCCTCGCAGCCTGGGGCATCATCGGCCTGGCGGAGAGGGGAAGTCTGCCGGCAATCACGGCGGTTGCCATATGGGTGGTACTCGCGGTTCCGGCGCTGGTCGACCGGGACCGGGATTTCCTTTCCCTGAGCAATTCAAACGACGTCGACGTGGTTGCGGCCCGGATCATAAGCCACAGCGAAGAGTCCCAGCCGGTGCTGGTTCCGGGCTGTTTCGCCCTCGAGGCCGCCAGGCCGGTGACCCTCGACTTTTATGACCGCATCTTCTGGGAAGAGAAATACAAAAGGGGAGACCGGGAAGCAATCGATATGTTTAATAGCCTGAAACAGGAAGTTATCCAGGCTGAACCAGGCGCGGTGCTGTTCGCCGGAGACCTGCTCACGAAGGAAATTCTGATCGGCGACGTTAGGGAGAACTACCGGTTGGACTACCGCAACAGAAGCCGGCCCGACCTGGAGCTGTGGGTGCCTGGCGGCGCCGTTGAAGAGTTTTGCTGAGTCTGATGAAGCCGCCCGTGAGGCTGCCTGAAATTTATGTAGGCTCTTCCTCTTCCGTGGTCGTCACCCTGAAACCGAGATCGGGCTCCTCAACCCGGGCCTGCTTGCCGTAAACCTTCGCCTCCAGCACGGACACGCGGCGTTCCAGCTCATCAACTGTTTCCCTGGTGGCGATTCCCATGCCAAGCAGCGTGTCCTGATAAGTCTGGGACATGGTTTCCTTGACATCGATGCCTCTCTCGCGCGCTTTATGCTGCGCTTTGTCAACCAGGTCCTCCCCCTGTTCGCGGGTCAGCTGCCCTCTTTTTACCAGCTCGTCGACCAGTTCCTGGAGCTTGTCCCTGGTCAGGGACGCCGCTCCGATGCCCATAAGGAAAACCTTTTCGATCATATCGCTGACGGTCGCTTTCTCATTCATTTGAGCCCTCCTCATGACCGGGACTGATTCCTTCCGACATCTTCGCCTTGATGTCGACGAACTGGGTCTCGATCCATTTGTGGATGTCGTTATTTCTGACGGTATCCCTTATCTTACCCGCCATCCGGTTTTTATCATCCTCCGGCATGGATAACGCCTGATGAATGGCCCGGGACTGGCTTTCCAGATCGAAGGGATTTACAGTGATGCAGAAATCGCCAAGCTCCTCGTGGGCGCCTGCATTCTCGGAAAGAATAATCACGCCGTTCTGCCGGTTAATCAGCCCCGCCTCCTTGGCGATCAGGTTCATGCCGTCATATATGGCGTTTACCATCAGCACATCGAACTGTTTGTAGGCGGCCACGGAGCGGGCGAAGTTGTCCTGCATGCGAACGTCGATGGGCATCCAGTTGGTGGTGCCGTGCCTGGTGTTGATGATTTCGACCACGCGCATGATCTTCTGCCGGTACTCCACGTACTCCTCGATATCCTCGCGCGAGGGCTGAAGCAGCGCCAGAAAAGTTATGCGCTCCCTGAACTCCGGATGCTCGTCCAGGAACATGTCAAAGGCCTTGAAGCCGCGGACAATGTTCTTGGAAAGATCCATGCGGTCCACCCTCAGGATCAGGTACTCACGCCTGAGATCCATAATCCTGCCCTCTTCCCTGCGGACCGGAGCGCTTTCAGCCAGCCGCTCAAAATCGGCGCAATCGACCGATATGGGATATGCCCTGACCCATACGTCCCGCCCCTCATAGCTGACGGCGGAGTTGCGGTAATCGATCTCAAGATCCAGGATTTCCTCGCAGCAGACCAGGAAATTGCGCACGTAACGCCTGGTATGAAAGGCGACGATGTCATTGGCGAGCAAGCCTTTGATAACCGCCCGGCGGATGTGCCGGGGCAACACCCGCCAGGAATCCGATTGGGGCCAGGGAATGTGGACGAACTGGTGCAGGAATACATCCGGATGCTCCTTTCTGACCAGCTCAGGGCAGGTATAAAGGTGATAATCGTGGAACATGACTACCGGCTTCTCGTCAACATGCTGCCGGAGTTCGTCGATCACGGCCGCGGCGAACTCCCCGTTGACCACCTGGTATCCCCCTTCCCAGGCCTCGAACTCGTTGATGCGAATTTCGGGAGCAACCGACAGGTTCCAGAGATAATGCTGGATGAACCAGATCATCGGGTTGGCGATGACGTTATAAAACCGGTTATAGACTTCTGGATCGGTGACAACGAATCGCAGGCCGAGCTGATGATCCTCGTGCCTGACGTTGATCCGGCCGCCGCCCATCCGCAGGCTCATCTCGGAATCTTCGGGGGTCATGGCGCTGGCGATCCAGGTGATTTCACAGGCGGTGGCCACGCCGAGAAGCGCGGTCACCAGCCCTCCGGCGCCTCGCTGGGTTATAAGTTCACCCCGCGCGTCACGCCGGTACGAAAAAGGCCCCCGGTTGGAGACCAGGATCAGTTCCTTTTCAAACGGACATTGGCGCAAAGCAAGTACTCCGCTTCCGGGGGCGCCGGCCCCCTGCCGTTTGTTTAGCCGGCGCCCTTCAGCTCAATGAACATCTTCAGGTAGTCTCTGAGCAGCCGGGGCGTCAGATAATGGGCCCGCACGTGCTCCTTGCCCCTCCGGCCCATGACCTTCGCTCCGGGTGGATCCTCAAGTATCTTTATGCACCGCTTGGCGCACTCCTCTGGCGAACTGACAAGAAAACCTGTTAAACCATCTTCGAGCTGCGAGGGAATGCCACCCACATTGCCGCCAACTGTAGGCTTCGCTTTCCAAAGTGCTTCGCTGATGGTAAGCCCAAATCCTTCCCGGATCGATTTCTGGATTATCAAATCCGCCCGCGACTGAAAGGCGTTGACCTCGAGATTGCCGACATTGTTCAAGTTGGTGAGAATGAGTATGTCGCTGTCGTCGCCGGCATGCTCCACCGTCTTCGTGAAGAAGGTCCATCCCTCCGGATCGTCGGTGGCCATCGAGCCGACCAGCGCCAGCCTGACACTGGCGTATTTCTCCTTGACAATCCTGTAGGCATCTATTACTCCCAGCGGATCCTTCCAGGGATCGAATCTCGAGATCTGGAGCATGAGCGGCCGGTCCGGCTCGATTCCGAACTGGCTGACCACATAATCCGCGTCTTCAGGAGAGAGGGCCATGTTCTTGGTGGAAAGCGGATCGATGGCAGGAGATATCACCCTGATGGGCATGTCAAGATCCTGGAAGACGTAATCGTTCAGCGTGAACAGCGCTGTATCATATCCGGAGATGTAAGGTGTCAGGTATTCCGCCACCGTCTGGTTGGGTGTGGATGTGTCGATATGGCAGCGCCAGATCCACTTGGCTCCCAGATCACCGGCGAAATGCCTGATCATCACAGGCTGAGGATCGTGGATGATTATAAAATCGAAACCGCCTCCCAGCGATTCGGCTGCTATCTTGTTATGCAGCTCGTACGTCTCTTTTTGCGCGTCTGTAAGACCGATGGGGTTTCCCTGCAGGGCGTTGTGTATGACCTTGGTGCTCTCGTAGTATTCCTGAGCCGCCATGATCACCCGCCAGTCTGTTTCCAGGCCGACGTCGCGCATCAGGGGAACCAGCGTGTACAGTATCTCGGCAACGCCTCCGCCGAACGAGGTGGCGTTGATGTGGAGAACCCGGGCGCCCTCGAGCTCCCGGGCAATTTCCCTGATCTCATCGATCAGCGGGGGCACGACCACGCTCTGATAATCGGCCAGAGACTTATGGCCTACATGGACTTCCTGTAGCAAGTATCAACCTCCACTACTCAAATTGACGCAAAAAGGACGGCAGACTACCGGAACCCCGGAGCCCGCCGCGGGCAAATCATCCGCCGGACCGCGGTCCGGACTTTGAGGCCTTCCGTCCGGCCTGCCGCTCTTCAGGATTCCTCATCTGCCATTGCCTGAATGATGTTCAACTCTTCCCCGCAGTACGCGCAATAACCTTCCCTGACCATGGATTTCTCGATGATATAACCGTCACGGCGAACCACCAGCCGCCGGCAATTTGGACAAATTGTGTTCTCGGCCTCATGGCCCGGGACATTTCCGATGTAGACGAACTTGAGCCCTTCCTGATGCCCGATATCAATGGCCCTCTCCAGAGTCTCGATAGGTGTCGCAGGCAGGTGCGAGAGCTCCAGGTAGGGATGAAAACGGGTGACATGCCAGGGCGTCTTGACACCCAGCTCGCCTGCGATCCAGGAGGCGATGTTGCGCAGGGTCTCCTCGTCGTCGTTTACTGTCGGAATCACGTTGGTGACTATCTCCACGTGGCAGCCATATTTCTTTTTGGCAGCTGCGGCAGCCTCGAACATGGGTTTTACCTCAGAGATTTTTGCCAGGAACTTGTATGTCTCTGCCCGAAAGCCTTTGATATCGACCCGGTAAGCATCCAGGTGCGGCGCGATGACATCCAGCGCCTCCATGGTGATATAGCCGTTGGTAACAAAGACGGTATAGAGGCCTTCCTCGTGGCAGACCTTTGCCCCGTCAAGGCAGTACTCCAGCCAGATAGTGGGCTCGTTGTACGTCCAGGCGACCCCGGCGCAATCGTTCTGTTTTGAGATCCCGGGCAGCTTCTCCGGCGCCAGGGTGCGCAGCTGATCGCCCCCCTCATCGGCGCCGGCATGGGCAATCTGCCAGTTCTGGCAGTGAATGCATCGCATGTTGCATCCTAACGAGCCCAGTGAAAGGACCTTGGTGCCGGGATGAAAATGGAACAGGGGTTTCTTTTCTATGGGATCGACGGCAACGGAAACCACCTTGCCATAGGTCATGGTGTAACACTTGCCGCCGATGTTCTTCCGGGTCTTGCAGATACCCATTTTACCTTCAGCGATCACGCAAAGCCTCGGGCAGACCCGGCACTTGACCTTGCCTTTCGGGCGCTTTTCATAAAGCATCCCTTCCCTGACTTCTTCTTTGAAGGTTTCTGCCATTTTGCCTTTAAAATGTTTTTTTGGCGGCCTTGTGCCTCGTTGCTGCCCGTTAGCAATCTTTTCCAAACGCTTCCCGCAGCTTGATGATGCCCTCGTCGATGACCGCGACTATGCTGTCAAATAACTCGCGGTTGGCCGCAGCCACGCAGGACATCTGGAAGCTGTAATCGGAGCCCAGCAGCAGGCGTCTGTCAAGAGGCCGGCCGCGGCCGTCTCCGAAAATCACGCCTCCCTCGGCACAGATGATGCCGGCCGCAGCCAGGTCATGAGGCGAATTGTTGAGGATGGCTCCCCGGCCGACTTTCTCAAAAAAGGGTTTTACTTCCGGCACGTCCTCGATCATGCGGGGCCCTATGTCTACATAAGCATCCAGCTGTCCCGTGAGGATGCGGGTTATGGAAAAAGTGGCGCTGCCCAGGTCGAAAACGGCGCCGCCGGTGCTGGAAAGGTCAACCAGATCTCCCAGGGTCTCTATCAAGGCCCTGGCCGGGCGGCCCCTGAAGCCGATGGTCCAGAAGAGCTGTGACAGATCCGTGTTTCGCGAAAGCGCTACCGGCACCGGGACGCCGGCAGCAGAGACGATGTCGACACCCTGGCCGCGGGAGGATGTGAACAGCGTGCCATTCTTTATCTCCCTCAGGCAGCCGAAAACCACATCGCCCATGGTCGGCGTTTCCGTATAGCGGGCCACTGCGATAGAAACCATGGCGCACTCCAGGCCCGCTGCCGCCGGCCGCGTGCCATCGACCGGATCGACGATGAGCACGTATTCCGGCTCGCCGCACTCGATAAGACCTTTGTCCTCGGAATACATGGCCACGTCGAGGCCGCTGTCCTGAAGGTAGCTGACAAGCAACGCCTCGGCCTCCTCGTCAATGCCAAATGTGACGTCGCCGCCTACCGCGGTGCCGGCATGAGCGCGGGCAGCAGACTTGCCCAGTTGGGGCAGCACGAGCTCCCTGATGGCCGCCGACAGGTCGACGGCGAGTTTCTGAATGTCTGTCAAAGCCGCAGGCATAATCGTGAAGTATAAGGGACGCCGGATAAAGAAGAAAACCTCGGGGCAGGAACAACCCTGAAACCGGGGACTAAGGACCTTGTTTTTCAGCTGCGCCCATCAATGGGAAGATCTTGCTCTTGATTTCCGCGGTTCCGTCTTCCACCGCCTGGCGGGCTATCTCATGCGCTCCGGGGCCGGGCGGTGGCGGAGACTCGCGGGTAAGAAAACGGGGCGCCTGTGCGCCTGAGTGACGCTCGCAGAGCTCGCGCCAGCTTTCCGGAATCTCCTCCGCCAGCCTGGTTCCGGCCAGTTCCGCCATCAGCAGCGTCCAGGCGCACGGGACAACAGTGAAGGCCTGGTATCCGCCTCCGCCCGATGCCAGCCAGCGGCCTGCCGTCACCTCATGCGACAGATCATGCATCCGCGCCCATATCTTCGCATAGCCTTCCAGGGTCAGGGATAAATGGGTGAGCGGGTCATCAAAATGTCCGTCGCATCCGTTTTGAGTTACCACTACATCAGGCCTGAACGCCCGTGTGAGCGGCGGCACCAGCTCGTCAAACGCCTTGAGAAACAGGTCGTCACCAGTGTGCGGCGCCAGCGGAAGATTGATAGACGTCCCCCGGGCCCGGCCCTCCCCGATATCGCCGGTATAGCCTGTGCCGGGGAAAAGAGAACGTCCGGATTCGTGAAAGGAGATGGTCATTACCTCGGAATCGCCGTAAAAAGCATTCTGGACGCCGTCGCCATGGTGGGCGTCGATGTCAATATAGACAACCCGGATGCCCTGCTGCCTCAGCCAGGCAATGGCGATGGCCACGTCGTTGTAGATGCAGAAACCCGAGGCCCGGGCCCGCTGGGCGTGATGCAGGCCGCCGGCCACGTGGAAAGCGTGATCCAGTTCCCCGCTCATGATCTTTTCCGCCGCCGTCAGGGCGCCGCCGGCAATCAGGGCGGAGGACTCATGCATCCGGGGAAAGACCGGATTATCGCCGGTGCCCAGCCCCCAGCTCCATCCTGAAGACTCTTCCGCGCCGGGCTCACTCAACTCCCGGACTTTCCCGATATAGACAGGATCGTGGATCAGCTCCAGTTCTTCGTCAGAAGCCGGCCGGGGTCCGGTGAAGCCGCAGTTTGGCAGCCTGTCGATCCCGTAAGCCCTGATTAGTTCGGCGGTAAGCAGCAGCCTCACCGGCTTCATGGGATGCCACGGGCTGAACCGGTAACCCTGGTAATCGTCGCTGTAGATGAGCGTGACGGACTCGGACATGTCGCGGTAATATTACCCCGCCGGCCAGGGATTCATTCCGGGGAGCTGGACGGGAGATGCGTTCGACATAATAAATCCATTCGACCAGAGGGGCCTTTCCAGCATCGGCGCAGTTAGCGGTATGGAAGAAAAAGGGTTAAAGCCTCTCCGGCCTCTTGCCCAGCTTAAGCTCGGTTTCGCGGGTTTCGCCACCGCGAATGAACGTCACTTTCACAGTGTCGTCAGGCTTGCGGGCGATCAGGACGCCGGTCACTTCCTCCATCGTCTCGATGTCCTGGTCATCGATCTTCACGATCACGTCGTTCTTCTGAAGCCCGGCCTGTGCGGCCGGGCCATCGGATTGCGCTTCGACCACAAGGGCGCCTCTGTCGACGGAAAGGTCCAGATCGTCCGCCGCCTCGGCAGTCACCGACTGGCCCACGATGCCCATCCAGGCGTACTCGACCTTTCCTGTGGCCACGATCTGGTCCATCACCAGCTTGGCGGTATTGATGGGCACCGCGAACCCGACTCCCTCGCTGCCGCCGCTGACCGTGGCGATCTGCTCGTTGAGTCCGATGACTTCACCCCGCATGTTGAACAGGGGACCGCCGCTGTTGCCGCTGTTGATGGACGCGTCGGTCTGGATGGCGTTCTGGATGGCGAAACCGGCCTCAGGAGATTCCACTGTCCGATCTGTGGCGCTCACAATACCGGAGGTGATCGAGCTGGAATAAAGGCCGAAGGGACTGCCGATGGCAACCACCGGCTCACCCACGATCACGCTTTCTGAATCTCCCATCACCACCGGGACCAGATCGATGCCCGCGGCATCAACCTTCAGCACAGCGACGTCGCTGCTGGTCAGATCGTAACCGACGATGCTGGCTTCGGCTGATTTGCCGTTGCGGAAATTGACTTCGACTTTGGATGCCTGTTGGGGCGTCCGGCGCTGCCAGTCGACTATGACATGCGCGTTCGTGAGGATGTAGCCATCGGCGGAGACTACAAATCCGGACCCGATCGCTCGTCCGCCGCTATCGGAGCGGAAGAAACTGCGGCCCCCCTCGAAAGTAGTGACTATCTGCACGGATGAATCGGCGTATTTCTCATAGATCTGTGCCGGGGTCATGGAATCCCCAGCGGCAGAGACCGGCTGGGAGACAGGGGGAGTCACGGCTGCCGGACGAGCTTCGGAGACCGTTACGCGTTCCTGACCGATCCCGCCCCAATGCAGATAAAAGGCCGCCATAAAGAACAGGGCCGCTCCCGCAAGGCCGGCCACGAAAGCATTCGCGATATAGAGCAGGTTCCTTTTCATTATTGATGGTCTATCCACACACAGAAAAATCGGGTGGTGACCAGCCACCCGATAATCCCTCGCGGTTTCCCGCTGACCCAGACCGAGCCTCATATGCCCGATAACGCAATTATACCCAAGACCGGCCAGAGGCCAACTGAATTAGGGTTAAGCCAGATTAACTAATATTAAC